>DRHN01000245.1 GCA_011049595.1 Spirochaetota bacterium
CATACTGTTCCCCGGCCCCGGTATAGGCGGTTACTGCCTGCCGAAAGACGGGGGGCTTGGGGTGTGGGCTTACAAGCACATACTGGGCTGGGAGGACAAGATATTCAAGATCACCCCCCAGGCCATAGACATAAACGACACACGCGCTCTTCACGCTCCTCAGTTGGTGCGGGACGCGCTTCGAAACATGTCAAAACCGCTTGCGGCAGCCGAGATCCTGATCCTCGGCGCCTCATACCGTGAGGATGTCGGCGATACACGGTACAGCGGCTCGGAGTTTATAGCCCGGAAACTTACCGAGATGGGCGCTGAAATAAAGGTACATGACCCGTACCTGGAGCACTGGTGGGAGCTTGAAAAACAGGACACCTTCCCCCACCCGGATTACAGCAGGTCCAGGTTTTTTCAGCGGCAGGGCAAACTGAAAGATATAAAAATAGAAAAAGACATGTGGGCTGCCATGAAGGGTGTAGAAGCTGTTGTCCTTGCTGTGCGCCACAAGCCGTACCTTACACTTGACCCGGACGAAGTTTACAAAGCAGTGGGGAAACCTTTCGCGATCATCGACTGTTTCTGCATCCTGGATGACGACAGGATAAAACGGTACCTGAAACTGGGCTGCGAGGTCAAAGGCATGGGGCGGGGCCACATAAAGAGGATAAAAGAAGGCCTGAGTAATGACACAGGACAACAGTAATCGTTTAAAAAGCCATCATTGTTCTTGGAAAGTATGAAAACCGGACATCAACGTCATTATCAATCAGGATCTTCGGCTGGTGGCACGCCTTTTAGAGCAAGATTAAACCGTGAAGAGTGTCTTATCAAACCCATAGCTTTTAACAATTTCTTTACATCCCGCTTTTTCATTTCCTTTCCACCGTATTCAGGGTACTTGAGGGCCAGGGCAATTTCTTTTATACCAAGCCCCGGGTTGTCGTAAATTATTTTGCTGATATTCTCCTTGAGGGCGCTCCCGGCTGCCTTTTGTTTTTTTTCTATTTTTGCAACTGTTGAATATTCTACTTTGACCTGACCGTTGATATTATCAGTTTTGATCGATATAGATGAAGATTCTTTATTTTCATTCTGCCCGGTATTTTGTTCAACATCAACTTGAGCCGTCGTCATTACAGGTTTTTCAACAACATCGATCTTCCCCAGAAAATGAACCATAGCCTCTTTAACGTCAGTAAACGACTTTAATATAGAGGAAAACTCCATCAGTTCATAGATATTGTACACATTCGAATGCATATTTGTGAGCACCAGGTCCCCATTATTTTCCCTTATTTCTTTTAATTCACTTATAAATACACCCCAGCCTGTGCTGCTGATATATTCTATTTCATCAAGATTCACTATTATTTTGTACCTTCCGGAACCTACCTGCCGGTTTATCACTTTCTTCAATTCAGGCGAAGTGGTCGTGTCTATATAGCCTTGCACGGAAACTATTACAACCTCGTCATTGTTCCCGGCATATGATACCTTAACCCAATTTTCCAGCACAAGGGCACCCCTCAAGTAGAAAGAATAAATAAAAAGGCCTCATCACAGTACACCGCGTATCATTTAACATCAACTATTGTCAATCGCCTCAAACCCGAAATCGATAAGAAAAGAATCCTTGAACATATCCAGGCGCACTTTCGCCCTCCCCTTCCTCCTGTCGACCTTAACGATAAGACCTTCAAGCCCCTTAAGAGGGCCGGAAATGATCTTGATCCTGTTGTTCTCGTCAAACATAGCAACCGATTTGTCAACAACTTCACCGAAAGAAATAAAATGCGTCAAAAGCTCCATATCGCGCCCGGAAAGGGAGATGATATTCTGATTGCTCTGAAGAAATCGAAAAAAGCCCGGAATCTTCCTCAATTGAAGATATAGATCGGTAGTTACTTCATTTATTTCAAGAAACAGGTACCCTGGGAATATCGGGGCGAGAGAATCGTTCCACTCCCCTTTTCTCCTGATCTTCAGGTTTCTTCTCGGCCAGATGAGCTTTCCGCTCTCATTCTCAACCACCGGGCCCGCGCGGTCTTTGAA
>DRHN01000246.1 GCA_011049595.1 Spirochaetota bacterium
ATGGCGCATCGCATCTCTCTTTTAATCATAAGGGATTCATGCCAGCACCCGATGAGGCATGAGATGCATTTCCTGATTTCATCCTTCTGCCCGGTCTTTGCCTTGTTGCCCCAGTAAGGATCCGCGATAAGCTGCCTGGACAGGCCTACCATGTCGGTCTTTTTTTCCGCGAGGATCTTTTCACAATAAGCTGGGTCACGAAGAGTATGGCTCGTTATCACAGGAATTTTAACATGTTTCTTTATCTCCTCTGCGGTATAAGTGTTCCACCCCTGCGGATAGTACATCGGGTCCAGGGTCGGGGCAGGGACTTCAAAAATACCGGCGCTTACGTCCAGAAAGGCGACACCGAACTCCTCCATCAATTTTGCGATTTTTATGCTTTCGTCCAGTGTCCTTCCGCCATCAACATACTCCTCCCCCGAATACCTTATCCCGATGGCAAAGTCCTCACCGCACTTGTACTTGATATGGTTGATGATCTCAAGCACGCACCTCATGCGGTTTATAAATGTGCCCCCAAAACGGTCGTTCCGTCTGTTGACATAGGGTGTCATAAACTGCGCCAGAAGGTAGCCGTGCGCCGCGTGCAGTTCAACCGAATCGAACCCGGCCTGCTGTACCCTCCACGCTCCTTCGGCAAACTTTTCAATCAATTCATATATTTCCTCCACAGTCATAGAGCGTACGGATATTCCTGTTTCTTCATTTTTTACATCCTCCTTTTATTTATATTTTTTCAATATTAAAGAATGCTTTCCTTAGAGAAACTTGCCTAATGATACACCACTTCTGCTCTAGCATAATACCACGGGTGATAATAGTGTGTCAAAAATTTTATCACGATCCCACATTTACAGCCAATAATGGATTGATAAAATTTTTGTAATTTCCTATTTTATATATAGCTTCAATCGATCTAAAAGTTTTTATATACAAAATCGAATATGGACAGCACAAAAAAAAAGCCTGCCGGTGTTTTTCTCATGTATTTACTCGTGTTTACCACAGGTTTCACCTACCGCGTCACCGGTTCAGTCCTGCCTGATATATCAGAGGTCTTTCATTTAACAAAAACACAGGTCTCCTCACTTCCTCTTTTTCTTTTTACAAGCAGCTTTACCGGATTGATGCTTCTCGGTTTTCTTTTATCCCGGCATCGATTATTAATTTACGTTTCCGCTTTAATTCTGACCGCAACACCATTGGGCATTATTTTCATACCCGCGTTCTCGACCGGTTCTCCAGCACAATGTTCATTCTTATAATGGCTTCGGGCACGCTTGGGGCGACCATCATGAGAAAAACTGTCGGGTTTATTGCTGACAGAATCGGGTTTAATTTTGGGATTATGATAAGTGTCCTGCCTCTGGTTTGTATCCTGTTTCTCGCTTTCATTATAATAAGCCGCCCGCATCAGGCTGTACGGTAGAGATAATTTTTTAGTTCATTAAATGTCAGGATTGATAGCTGTAAATTATTAGAGTTTGTTTCTCTTTATAGTTTTATTGAAAAAAGCTCCTAAAAAGGGGCAGGTCTACATTAATAAGTATTTCCGGCCTAATCGGAAATCTTTCCTCTCAAGGCCTTGATCCGTCCACGTTTGTTCTTCCGCTCGAGGCGTTTTTCCTGAGAGCTTCGGGTCGGTTTGGTGGGTTTGCGTTTTTTTCGTGTTGAGACCGCGCTTTTCACGAGCTCCTGCAGCCGGCCCAGCGCTTCTTTTTTGTTTTTTCCCTGGCTCCGGTGCCGCCCGGCTTTGATAATTATTTCCCCATCTCCGGTGATGCGCCGGTCATTGAGACTCAGGAGCCGGTCTTTATAAAAATCAGGTAACGATGAATCTTTTATATTGAAACGCAGGTGCACTGCGGTGGAGACCTTGTTCACATTCTGGCCCCCTGCTCCGCGGGCGCGGATAGCGCTTAACTCGATTTCACTGATAGGTATTACAACATGTCCAGATATACGCAGCATTGATTTTTTCCTTTTACCGATCCACCCACTTTGGTTCGGTCTTTTCCAGAAACGCGGTAATTCCGATTTGCGCGTCCTCGGCAGACAAATTGCGGACAATCGTATTTGCGGCACAATCGAAAGCAGCGTCGTCGGTTTGATCGACCTGGGCGTAAAATCCCTGCTTTCCAAGCGCCAGCACATATCTGCTCGCTTCTGCTATCTGGAAGGCCAGTTTTCCGGTTTCATTATCCAGATCATCGTGAGGGACCACCCGGTTAACAAGCCCCATTTCTTTGGCTTCCTGCGCTGAAAAATATCTGCCGGTCAAGAGCATTTCCAGAGCACGTTTACGCCCAACGGCGCGGACAATAGCGGCCCCTGGTGTTGAACAAAAAAGACCGATTTTTACCCCCGGGGTCGCAAATCTGGCGTTTTCTTCGGCCACAGTCAGGTCACTCCACGCAACCAGCTGGCATCCGGCCGCGGTCGCTATCCCCTGCACCTGTGTAATAACAGGCTGGGGAATTTCATGCATCAGCCGCATCATCCGTGTACAGTTATCAA
Organism: Spirochaetota bacterium; assembly: GCA_011049595.1. Taxonomy (GTDB): domain Bacteria; phylum Spirochaetota; class B62-G9; order B62-G9; family DRHN01; genus DRHN01. The sequence continues at coordinate 2,521 of DRHN01000246.1, forward strand.
AAATAGCTTTATTTTTTTTGGCCCCGGACCCGGTCATTTCCTTCAGATCGTGACCCGAGCAAAAATGTTTGCCTGCTGCTTTTATCACTACAACTTTGACCGACTCATCTGTGGAGACAGATGTAAGAGCGCCGGTGATCTCGCCGACCATCTGTTTCGACAGCGCGTTTATTTTTGCCGGATTGTTTAAAGTCAAAAAACAGACTGCTCCTTCCCTCGAGCAAAGGATTTCCTTGTAAGCCATTAATGCTCTCCTTTTAAACTTCGTATATTGTTTAATTTATTACCAATCTTTATAAAGCACAATTATTAATTAATAGTTTTTGGGAGAACTCTTTATACCCGGGATCCAGCAAAATGATAGTGTCATTTTTATTTAAACCGCCCATTGTTTCCATTCCCCGTAAAAATGATCCGGCATCTGTAGCAGCATATCGAAGTCTTACACGCTCTTTCCCCCCATCATTTGACCCGACAATAATCGCGAACCTTCTGATAGGAAGAGATGACGCCACTTTTGTTTTCCCGAAAGCCGGAAAACAGATAAAAAAGACCATTGCAAAGAATATCAGTATTCCGGTGATCTTAATCGTTCTGTTTGTTTTCATGATCGGCACCCCTATTTAGTCGGAATTACGGAGTATTGTCTGAACCCGGACGGCAGCTTTAAATCTTTTTTCATTGCCAGTCAGGGATCTCTTTCTTGTCATTCATCATAAATTTTCTCTTGTAATAATTTTGCGTGCTCTTTAAGACTGCGCAGCCATTTACGAACACCTGAAACAGAAAGACCGACTTGGCCGGCAACTTCGGGCCTGCCCGACTAATTCGCCAGATTACTTTATTGAGCCGTTTCACTGCGACTAATTAGTTCTATATAACTGTTTATATTTTCATAATTTATAATTCTAAAAATACTTAGTTAAATTCTAAATACTATTTAACCAGGTAATAACCTGGAGTTGTCACCAAGAACTAATTATCAAAACAGGAGGACAAAAATGAAAAAGATCGCAATTATGGCCGCAGCAGTCTGTTTATTGAGTACTTTATTTCTCGGTGCCTGCAGTTTTTTAACGGTTCAGGGACCAGGGAATATAGTCCGGGAATCAAGGGATGTAAATAATTTCAATAACATCTCCCTTCTGGGAACAGGAAATATCAATATTTCCCAGGGATACGAGGAATCTTTAACGATTGAAACCGATGACAACCTCATGGAATTCATTGAAACAAAAGTAGAAGACGGTGCGCTCGATATCGACATATCCGATGGAGTAATATTAAAACCGAGTAAAGGCATTGATTACAATATCTGTGTGAAGGATATAAACCGCATATCCGTATACGGCTCGACAAAGATCTATGCCCGATCGATTTACACTGCTGATGAGTTTTCTATTGAGATCAGCGGCTTGGAATCCAACCGTTAACCCGGACATTTCTTTCGAGCGGTAATGTTGTGCCTCTTGGACCCAGAAAATTATATTAAAAGGCACCTGCAAGCCCATCTGCTGCCGTATAAATTGACCCTGCGCCCCCGATAAAACTGGCAACACGCAGCGCCACATGATCTCTTCTTTAAAAATATCAAGCCGGCGTGAAAACTTTATTGCTCCGGTAGGATCCGCGCGTTATGTTATTTATATGAGTGAATACATTTGAAGGAGGGCACAATGAGAACATTTTCAGCATATCTTTTAGCGCTTTTTCTTTTCACGGGGGTCATGGCCCTCGCGGAACGGTTTGAAACCGACACCATTAAAACCTCGTCCGGCGATCTCGATATAACCTTTATAGGCCACGGAACGCTGATGTTCTCTTTTGGGGGGAAAGTAATCCATATAGACCCTGTAAAACGCGCGGCAGACTACAACAAACTCACAAAGGCAGATTTGATCCTGGTCACGCATGATCACCCCGACCATCTTGATCCCCAAACGATCCGAAAGCTAAGTGATGATGGCACGCGACTGGTGCTGACCCGGAAAGCCGCCGAGAAAGTAAAGGGCGGCATTATTATGAATAACGGTGAAACAATATTTGTTGAAGGGCTTGAAATAGAGGCTGTGCCTGCGTACAATATCGTGCACATGAGAAGCAAAGGCAAACCGTTTCATCCCCGGGGGGTCGGCAACGGATACGTTATAACCTTCGGTGACAAAAAGGTGTATGTAGCCGGGGACACGGAAAACACACCCGAAATGAAAAAACTGAAAGACATTGATATCGCTTTTCTGCCGATGAATCTACCGTACACGATGACCCCCGAGATGGTGGCTGACGCTGCTAAAGCGTTCAAACCGGGGATTCTTTACCCTTATCACTACGGGAAAACCGACACATCGAAAATCCTGAAACTTCTCGAGGGCACGGGTATTGAAGTGAGGATCCGTAAAATGTGACCCGGGGCGATTTCCTCCCCGGTTTTTAGTCCCGGCGTTTCGCCATAATATTTTTTCGCTCTGTCAATATTCGTAATTGGAAATGTTGGATGTACAACACCTTCATTTAACATATCGCCCTCCTGTTTTAACAGTAATATACGGTAAGTTCTTTATCTTGAGAGTCAATAGCAATTTTGAGGTTTCAATTTTTATGTAAAGAGGTTAAAATAAAATGAATGGAGATATGATGTGACTAATTTGGAAAGATTCTCAAAAGCTATTGATTGGAAAACAACGGATAGAATTCTTATGTAGTTGCCGTTTACGAAGCGCCGGAAATTGTATCTCACGTAATGGATTGTACGGGTAAGTTTTCGGCTTACATTGCCCGGGTATATGCAGAACATGCTTCTTCACCTTTATTAATGATGGGAGAAGACATCTGCGGAAGCTCGGGGCCAATATTCAGCCCCAATTTCCTGAGAGAGCAGGCGCTCCCACGGTGGCATTGGATCATGGATCCAATAAAACAAAAAGGTTTAAAATTTTTATTTCATACGGATGGTAGATATGGAGCGGCGCTGCCAATTATAATGGAGGAATTAAACACCGATGGGCTTCATCCAATTGAAAGAAATGGTTGTAACAATATATTCGAAATAAGAAATATGTATCCACAAAAATTACTTTTCGGAAATGTATGCTGTGAGGTTACTTTACCCCATGGAAATATATTTGATGTTGAAGATGAGACCCTTGAATTAATATTGAAAATCGGGCCCCAGGGCGGTATTTTTTTAGGTTCTTCAAGTGAAGTACATGATCTGGTCCCACCGGAAAATGCTGCTAAAATGTATGAAACTGTTCATGAATACGGCATTAATCCTATTGATATTGAAAGCATTAGAAAGAGAAGGTACAAGATAAGAAATAATTTGAAAACACGAAAGTTACAATATGAATAAAAGTTCCGGCCACGAATATTTCGATACAATTTCAAGCCACTTAAGGATTTTAAATCTTTTACAACGTGCTTGCATCCAGGCTAATGAATCAGATGGGGAGTTTTGAGTTTCCCCAAACAGAATATTATGATAATGAAGTTTTTTACGGTGTTATACTTCATATTTGCAGTTCAGTCGTTAGGCGGCAAATGAATGCCTACGACAAAAGGAGATAAAGCTATGAACAAGACACACGTTGTGTTTGGCGCTACCGGTGCGTTGGGAGCAGCGATCGTGCGACAGTTAGCTACAGAGGGCAAGCCCGTTCGTGCCGTAGTGCGCAATACCGATCGGACACGCCAGGTGCTCCCTAAATCCGCCGAGATCACAGTGGGCAATGCGACAAGACCTGAGAGCGTCCAAGCGGTCTGCAAAGGAGCGGCGGTGATCTATCACTGCGTCAACGTGCCGTACAGCAAGTGGTCAACCGTGATGCCAGGCGTGACGGACAACCTCCTTGCTGGTGCGCGCGAAGCTAAGGGCCGGCTGGTCTTTCCTGGCAATGTATACGGTTATGGTCCGTTCCAGATAATTCCAGCGACCGAAGATCACCCGCTGGCCGCGACGAGCAAGAAAGGGCAGCTTCGCAACGCTCTGGAGCGTAAACTGATGGACGCGCATCAAGCGGGTGATGTGCGTGTGGTTATACCGCGCTTTTCAGATTACTACGGTCCTAACGTTACCAACAAATTAATGGCACCGATCTTCGAGGCTGCACTGGTGGGCAAGAAGGCCTCGTGGATGGGTAAGCTGGATATACCGCATGACCTTGTGCACATTGACGATGCCGCCGTCGCGTGTGTTCTTCTTGGCACGACCGAAAGTGCGTACGGTCAGTTTTGGCACGTGCCCGGCGCAGGGCCACTTACCGGGCGGCAGTTTATGGAAATAGCATTCAAGGCCGCTGACACGAAGCCGAACGTAGGCGTGATGGGGCGTGGCTTCTTTCGGTTCGTTGGCCTGTTTGTGCCAGATGCGCGTGAGATGGTCGAATTGATGTACGAGTTCGAAAAGCCGCTCGTATTGGACGGCAACAAGTTCGCGAGTGCGTTTCCATCGTTCAAGTACACATCCCACGAAGATGCCGTGAGTCAAACAGTCGAATGGTTCCGTCAGCACTCAGCCTCGTAATTCGGCAGCGGAGACTTAAGACAGAATTCGGATAGCCGCCTAAGAGCGCCGTGCAGCAGACCGCCAGGCGGGTGAAACGCAGTCCGTTATATAGAAAAAACATACACAATTGTATTTATCCTGCAACATGGGATATTGAAAACAATGAACTTATACAATAGAAAGGTAACAGAAATCACAAAAGATAACAGAATGAACTTTTTTATTCGTTAGGTTTTTTTGGTATCCCGGGTCTATTGATATATTTAGGAGTCGATTATATAACTCCTATTTTAACACTGCATGGTATTCCCCGTATTGTTAGTTGGACTGCAGCAATTTGGGGACCAATTGTAATTTTGTTCTTAATTGTATTTGCTTCACACGTTCTAAAGTAAACAGACTAACATTTAAGGAACGGTTTAGATTTCATAAGTTGACTAAGAAAGAATGGCTCATAGTATTAGGAGCATTCATTATAATACAAGGGTTAGAACCGGCACTATCTCCAACCGGTGCTTTTTTTTCGCAGTTTCGTTTTTTTTCTCTGCCTGAGGTCATTCCGGATTTCTTTAACCCCACCTTCAAAATTAGAAATGGTTTGTCTCAATTGTTCGGTGTTCCTACAAAGAGTAACTGGTGGCTTGTCCTGTTTTGGTTGGGATGGTTTTGTATCTCTTAACAAGATAATCTACATCCCGGAAAAAGCAAAAGTACTGTACAAGACAAAATATAATGATTCCTTCGGCGAAAATATTCAGCTTTTCACGGCAACCAATTTTATTGCACGATATTATCGTCGAGCTCACAATGCATATTCCACCTAAACATAAACATCTTGTCAATCCTTTGGATTGCACGCTATTATGGCCTCTATTCCAGTAGAAGTAGAGGGAAGGCCACAAAAGATGGCAGCCTCAATAAGTTCGGCTGGGGAGCCA
>DRHN01000247.1 GCA_011049595.1 Spirochaetota bacterium
ATTGACTTGATTTTCTGATCTCGTCCTCGGTCGAGCCGATTAAAGCGTCCAAAAAATCATTGGCCCTGTTTTCAGGGAACTTAACCGGGTGCGGTAAAGTGGTTAACGGGCCAACACGGTATCGGTAAAAAACCGGTTCGAAATCCTCATGCCGGTCCAGGTTTTCCTTCGACAGCATCTTTCCGTTTTTATAATAGATCTCCTTACCTCTGATTATTAAGACAGTTTCTTCTCCTTTTTTTTCTATTTTCTCGATCAGATCACCGTATGCAAGGTCGATGGCCTGTATCACGCTTTCCCTTCTGATAGAATCAAGACCTATCTGCAGAAGGGCCAGGTCGGCAGAGCGGACTTTTATGCCGCCCATAAACGTTGACAGAATGAGCGCGAAACTGATTAGATGTCTGTGCATTTGTATTTAAGTTACGATCCTTTGGCTGTTGCTGTAGACATTGAACCTCTTCCCTCTCGCGAAACCTATCAAGGTTACGCCGAACACCTTTGAAAGCCTTATCGCTTCAGAAGTCGGTGCGGAACGGGAAATAAGTATAGGAATTGAAGCCCGCACGATTTTTTGCAGAACAGCCGATGAAATTCGCCCGCTCGTTACGACTATTTTGTCATCTATCGATATATTTTTATTGATACAGCGGCCTATCACTTTGTCGACAGCGTTGTGCCTTCCGATATCCTCGTTAAAAAAAAGTATTTCGTCCCGCTTGCACAACGCGGCATTGTGTACTCCGCCTGTTTTTGCGTACAGGATGGAGCTTTTCTGGACATCACGCACAAGCCCCGCCACATCTGCGCTGCCGATCCTTTGATCCGATTCTATCTTTTTCAGGAGGCCATCCCCGGAAACCCTGAAAAAAGATCGGGTGCTGAAACATCCGGGGTCGATCGTTTCTGCTTCCCTCAGGGCTTCGACCGAGAATTTTCTATCTTTTAAGTCAATCCTGACAATACCTTTTTTTTCGTCAAAATTTATAGAAACTATTTCGTCCACACTTTCAATGATTCTTTCGGTGTAAAGATGGCCCGCTGCAAGGTCGGGGATGTATTCGGGTGTGCACAGTATGGTCGTTAATTCCACTTCGTTTAAAAAAAAGGTGACAGGCGCCTCTTTTATTACTGTATCTGTGATTGTTTCCTCTTTATCACCTCTGATTTTAAGGACCGGGTGAGTCTCGATTTTATCCATCTATTGATCTGCCCCGATCTGAATGATGTGTATTTGATCTTTGTTTTGTATTTTTCCGTTTTTTACAACCCGCGCGAAAATCCCTTCCGTGGGCATAACACATTCTCCCACGAGTTTGAATATCTCGCATTTGGTATGGCATATTTTACCTAACTGTGTGATCTCGAGGATTGCTTCACCCCCGATGGAAATTCTAGAGCCCGGTTTCAGCGTTAGAAGATCTATACCTTTTGTCGTGATATTTTCGGCAAATATCCCCGGAGCAGGTTTAAACCCTTTTTTTTCCATTTTTTTCATGCTTTCATATGCCAGCAGACTCACCTGACGGTGTGAATCGGATTTTGCATGGGCGTCGCCCTCAAGTCCGAAATTTTTCTTGAGAAAGCCCTCCCCAACCGGGGTTTTTTTTGTACCCCGTTTTTCACTTGTGCACACCGCGATAACCCTGGCTTCAGGGGTTTTATGTTCCATGGGTTATTGTACCTCCTCCTGTAACGGAATGTCCCCTGTAAAATACCACTGCTTGGCCCGGGGTTATCGCCCACTGGGGTTGGTCGAAAACCAGATCGACTTCACCGGTGTCAGCGGGTGTAAGGGTGGCAGATGCGGCACAATGGAGCGAACGGATCTGCGCGAGTATTTTTTCAGGCTTTCTTAAAGGTTGAGCAACCCAGCTGACGTTGTCCGCCGTCAGCTCCCCGCGATAACCTTCATTTTTTTGACCGGCCACAATGGTATTTTGGGCCCTGTTAATTTTAATTACGTAAAGCGGGGTCGTTGAAGAGATCCCAAGCCCTTTTCGCTGACCGATAGTGTAATTCATAATTCCTGTGTGTGTGCCGAGTAAATTTCCTTTTTTATCAACAATTGGGCCGGGGCTACGGGTTTTTATGTCCAGCCCGGTAAAAAAGGACCGGTAATCTTTGCCCTTTATAAAACATATCTCCTGGGACCCCGGTTTCGATGAGACAGGCAGCCCCGCTTTTTTCGCGATCTCCCTGACATGGGGTTTTGTATAATTTCCAAGGGGCATTATAGTCCGCTTGAGCTGCTCCTGGTTCATTACGTATAAAAAATATGATTGATCCTTTTTTCTGTCAACACCTCTTTTTAGGGTATAGCTGGGGCCTTTACTGTCCGGCTCGATTCGCGCGTAATGTCCTGTCGCAACATAATCAGCAGCCACATCAACCGCTTTCCTCAATAGAACGCCGAATTTGAGGAAGCGGTTGCATCTGATACAGGGGTTCGGTGTACGGCCTGCTTTGTATTCATCAAGAAAATCGTTGATCACATAATCCTGAAATGATTCTCTCATGTTTAAAACGTAGTGTCGTATATCAAGGAGTGATGCTACGTGCCGGGCGTCTTCAATGCCTTCTATCCCGCAGCAGGCGTTTGACCTGGTTTCATCGAGGTTTTTCGGCAGCAGCAGCATTGTAACGCCAATAACTTCATTTCCCTCTTCTTTAAGCAAATAAGCGGTCACTGCCGAGTCGACACCGCCGCTCATCGCAACGAGTACTCTTTTTTTCATCGGCTGCACCCGGCTGCTGATCGTATCCGTCTTACAATACCGGGCAGAATATCCAGAACTGTGTCAATGTCTCTTTCCTCTGTCGACCGCCCAAGAGAAAAACGAACAGATTCGGCCGCTTTTTTCCTGCTTTGCCCGAGGGCCAGCAGAACATGGGACGGTTCCAAAGCTGATGAGCTGCACGCGGAGCCCGTGGAGCACGATATCCCTTCAAGATCAAGGTTCAGCAGCATAGATTCACCTCCGGCACTTTGCACGGAAATGTTGACATTGTTTGAAAGTCTCAGGGAAGGGTGGCCGTTAAGCTCAGAGTTTTCGATCGAGTTTGAAATTCCTTCGATCAGCCTGTCGCGCAGCCGGGTCAGTTTAGCTGTTTCTTCGCCCATGAGGTCCCGGGCTATGACTGCCGCCTTTCCTGTGCCGATGATCCCGGGAACATTGTGGGTGGAAGCCCTGCGGCCGCGTTCCTGTTCCCCGCCGTGCATAAAAGATGTAACCTCTGTACCCTTTCGAATATAAATGAACCCGGCGCCTTTGGGACCGTAAAACTTATGCGCCGAAGCGCTGAGAATATCGACCCCGAGCTTATCGACATTACCAGGGATATGGCCGAAGGTCTGGACCGCATCGGTGTGAAAACAAATGCCCCTTTCGGTGGCGATTTTCCCTATCTCTTCAACCGGTTCTATAGTACCGATTTCATTATTCGCGTGCATAACGGATATAAGAATTGTTTTGTCCGTGATCGCTTTTTTTAGAAGGTCCGGGTCCACAATCCCGTGCCGGTCTACCGGAAGGTATGTAACTCTAAACCCCTGCCCCTCGAGGAATCTGCAAGTTCTAAGAACGGCATGGTGCTCGATCGAAGATGTAATAATATGATCGCCGCGGTTTTTGTTCTGATATGCTATCCCTTTTATTGCGAAGTTGTTACTTTCCGTTCCTCCGCTTGTGAAAATGATCTCACCAGGGTCCGCTCCGATTATGAGCGCGATGTCTCTTCTCGCCTTTTCTATCGCCTTCTGCGCTTCCTGACCCCTGCTGTGAAAGCTCAACGGGTTGCCGAATTTCTCAGACATATAGGGCATCATCTTTTCAATTACCGACATATCGGTCGGGGTGGTTGCCGCGTAATCAAGGTAAATGCTCCGCATATTGATTTACTGACCTTCGTTTTGTAGATAAATACAGGATTTTAGCTTCTGGCGCTGTGTTTGCGCTATCTCCGTCATTGCGGCTGCCCGGGAGATATGGCTGGCCGGTTTTTGCTGCCGGTCGTCATCGTAAAAAAGTTTCGGTGAAGGTAGTCATCGGAAGAGATGTTACGGCACTCAAATTGCGTAATCAATGTTATTGCTGTTTTTTTCTTTATTCTTTTCAACCATGGATTCCAGTGTAATTGATTTTAATGACTTTGTCATCTGTGAGCCAAGGTCTCCCCAGATATCTCTTGTAACACATATCTGAGATCTGCTGCAGATATCCGGTTTGTCAACACACTCGACTAAATTGATCTTTCCTTCCAGGGAGCTCAGAATCTCCAGCAGTGTTATTTCCGAAGGTGGTCTTACAAGCGTGTAGCCTCCATGCCCGACCCGGTTTGAATGAATGAGCCTGGCGCCTTTCAGAGAGTCAACTATGTGCTGCAGGTACCCCTCTGATAGTTCCTGGCGTTTTGCTATTTCCTTTAGCAGCATGGGCCCTTTATTGTAATTAATGGCAAGTTCCAGCATGAAACGAGAACCGTACCGTCCCTTTGTTGAAATTCTTATCATTTATTTCCCCCGCGTATGCCTGAAAAGGCAGCCTGCAGACTTATTGTATAAGATAAGTATATTTATGATAACACATTATGCCGATATAGTCAACATACATATATCAGATGATGATATTGATGCTTCATACCCGGTTATTAAGCATGGCCCTCATTTTTACATATGCAAGTGAAGTAAAGTAGGCGTCTTTTTGAGCGTTGTGCCTCACATTGCTGTCGATCGAAATATCAAGTCTTTTTAATACAGCATCCAGGTTGTGACGTCGTTCATTGCGGAACAGCATTTTTGAGAGATCTATGGTGTCAATCAGCCTGTTGTTTCTCATGGTTATGCCGAGTTTTGCAGAAAAGTATTTCAAAAACCCTGTGTCAAAAGGCGCGTTATGGGCTACCAGAGGATAATCCTGTATATAATCGATAAAATCAGGCAGGACCTCTCTTATCGGCTTTTCGTTTTCAACCATTTCATCCGTTATGTGATTTATTTCCGTTATTTCCGGCGGTATTCGTTTTTCCGGGTTTACCAACTCATGAAATGCCAGATCGGTCCTGATGTCTTTGTCTTCAACAGGAACCGCGGCGATCTCCAGGATCATGTCCCCGTTTTCCGGATAAAGGCCGGTGGTTTCCAGGTCAACCACTATTACGGTGTTATTCATTTATCTTCAGATACCCTGTGTACTTGCCTGGAACTGAATGTATTCCGCTTCAAAAAAGTTTATGCTTGATCCGGAATACATTTCTATTATTTCAGTTCAGCCCCGATTATGACCTCTGCCAGCACATTGCGCGGTAACAGGATGATATCGACCCTTCTGTTGTTACCTCTCCCGTCCGTGGTGTCGTTGTCATATCTTGACTGATGTTCCCCGGCACCCATGGAAATCATTTTTTCCGGGCTTATGTCCCCTTTTTCCATCAGGAATCTTGTTACCGCAACGCCTCTGACGGCCGATAACTCCCAGTTGGTCGGGTATTTCGCTTTCAGGTCTGGGCTGATTATCGGTTTGTTGTCGGCGTTTCCCAGTACCCCGACATAGTAGTTGTCGAGATCCTTGAACAAACGTGCAATTTTAGCAAGTATAACTTTGCTGCCGGCGTTTATTTCCACACTTCCCACGTCAAACATGTGCTCACCCTGTATGTCTAGTGTGATCCCCAGGTTCCCTTTAAAAATCCTTACCCGGCCGCTCTGTATCTCTTCTTTCAGGGCTTCATGGATCTTTTCCAGGGCCAGGTCCATCAGGTCATCCCTTTCCTGAAGTATCCTCTCAAAACCCGAGACAACTGCTTCGAGCTCCTGTTTTTCAGCCGACAGGTTCTTGATCCGCTGCGAAAGCTGGCGGTTTTCAACTTCCAGAGAACGGGCTTCCATCATGATCGAGTTAATTTTAGTTTGAATCGTGTTGGTTTCATTTCTAAGATCGCTGATCTCGGACATAAGCGCCTGGTTTTTGGACTTTAGCTGAGCAATTTCCTTGTTTATCTGCTGTACGTTTATTTCCAGCTCATCTTTTTTCATTTTCAGCTGAATGATCTCAGCCTCTTTTTCCTGTATCTGCTCTTCAACGGTCTTTGAAACGATCATGGGATCAGGAGCTTCTTCAGAAATTGCCTCAGCCTGCTTTTCTTTTTTCGCGATCAGGTTTTCGAGCTCTGAAATCCTTTTTTCCAGGTCCGCTTTCTCGGACTCGAGTGCGTCCACCTGTGATTGTAAACTTTGATTGGCAGATTCAAGTTCGGAGATTTTTATTTCAAGAGCGGCTTTTTCCTCATTGCATTCGTCAAGTTCTGCTTGTATCTTTGCCCCGCCCGCGTGGACAAGCATAGATGGAATAAGTAGAAATAAAGCGATAATAAATACAAAGTATAACGTTTTATTCTGCGGCTGTTTCATTTTATTTACCTCCATGGGTTGTTATCATACTATAATAACCAAACTATCGAAAATGTCAAGAGTGCAAATAATTAGTTCTTAGTGAACAATCTATGCTATTCATCAATTTAAGTAACCTTGTGATTAGTCGCGGTGAAACGGCTCAATATTATTAGCTAATAATATAAGAGCTGAATAGAACTAATTGGCCTTGAATACCTGCACATTCCGGCCTAAACTTGTTATAAACCTTGCGGTGATAAGCTTACAGGGTATGGTAAAGAGATTTGATATTTAGAAAAATGATAAAAAAAATAAACCTGGTTATTGTCGCAGCTTTTATACTGCTCCCTCAAGCAACGGCCCTTTATTGTGATCAGGGGGATAATTATGTGACATTCAGGAGCTATTACCCCATGGGGGATCCCCTGAACTACAAAAACATATATCTATCTTCGGCTCTCCATTACAATCTTTATGATAACGTGATCATCCATCTGAACCTGGTCAAAGGGAGGGGAGAGCCCGGATACTTTCCGCTGGGATATATCGAAAACGCGGGAGGGGGCCTTTATGAAAAAGGGAGCTATTATGTATATTTTAAGGACCATTACGGGTTTAATAAAATAATAATAGGTAATTATACACCCCTTTTCGGCCAGGGGTTGCTTTTCGGGAGCGTATTTCCCCTTATTTTAACCAACCCTTACTACGACCTCGCGAGGTACAGGGACGGTGTTAATCCGTCCGGGTCCGCGTCCAAAGCGGTATTGCTCGAAGGGGTCGCGCTGGAGTACGAATACGGGAATATTTATTTCAGACCCTTTGTGTCCTGGAACGCATTCGATAGTTCGGCGGGTGAGAGTAGCTATTATAAATATGACGACAACGACGAGGACGGAATCCCCAATGATACCGATCCGGATGATTTTACGGGAAGAGACCGGCGTTTCCCCCGGGGGTATTCCGGAAAGACGAGGCTTCTAACTGCAGTAAGGAACACGCCTGATTATGGAAATGGAGGTGACCGGCAGCGAAGGAACAACCTCAGAGAGTATATGGCAGGTGTAAACGCCTCGGCCAGATGGGACCGGTTTAAAGCAGGCGCGACAGCCGCGTATACACATTTCAACCGGCTGGTTGATCCCTATTACAATCTAAAAACAGGTGGTGACAAAACCGGACACTATTACAGAGGAAAAGACCTTTTTTCCTCCAGTGCATATTTCAAACTGTACAGGCAGGTGGAGCTGTTCGGAGAAATCGCGTGGACAATTTACCGCTCTCTTTCCTACTACGAAGAGTTTAACGGCAATTTATCATCCGCTGTAGGCTTTTCCGGGGGTGTTCGAAAAAAGATCGGAAACACGGGGTTAATATTGTGGGGGGCGTACCTGCCGCCGAACCTTATCAACCCGCATTCCCTGGAGCTGCCGGATGGGTCGAACAACCTTGCATGCGGTCTTTTTGGTGCAGGTTACACGAAAGGCCGCAAACGGTTCAATAACTGGATATATGCCTACAGTGAACTTCATAACGAGGACTACCCGGGCCATGAAGAAGCCGGTGTGTCCTACGACCTCAGGGCAGAGTACCCAATTGGCGATCGTTTTGTAGCTAAACTCAAGCAGGGTTTTGAAATCATCGACAACCATTATTACGCCCCTAAAAAAGTTTCCTACAAAATACCTTCAAAAGTTTCCATTAACTACTTTTTCCGGGAAGATGATTACATAACGATTTCAGTTGAAAACAGGGCAGGGGTACAAATAGGCGAACCTATTAACATCGGTTGTATAGCCCATCAGCTGAATAGATGAGGTGTACCCTTCCTCCTTTATTACAAGACCTGCCTGGACCCCGGTCCCATTATGGAGCTTTCCCCCGATTTGTCCCCCGGCCCTGTTTTCCACTGAAATCGTTATGTAATCATCTTTCCGGAAAAAGTAGTCAATGGAAGCTTTTGAAGGTATTTTGAAGGAAACTTCTTTCGGTGCGTAATAATGGTTGTCGATGATTTCAAAACCCTGTTTGAGTTTAAAAACAAAACGCTCGCCAATTGGGTTTTCGGCTCTGAGGGCTATGGATACACCGGCTTCTTCATGGCCCGGATAGTCCTCATTGTGAAGCTCTTTGTAGGCATATATCCAGTTATTGAACCGTTTGCGGCCTTTTGTGTAATTTACACCAAAAAGACCGCCTGCAAGGTTGTTTGACCCTTCCGGCAGCTCCTGGGAATGCGGGTTGACAAGGTTCGGCGGCAGGTATGCCCCCCACAATATTAACCCCGTGTTTCCGATCTTTTTTCTTACACCCCCGGAAAAGCCTACCGCGGATGATAAATTGCCGTTAAACTCCTCATAATAGGAAAGAGAACGGTAAAATGTCCACGCGATCTCTCCGAACAGCTCCACCTGCCTG
>DRHN01000248.1 GCA_011049595.1 Spirochaetota bacterium
AACGCCGGTGGAGGCTGCCCAGGCTGTGTACAGGTACTGTAAACTTCACTCGAAAGCCAGGGTCGCAATAGGAGAAGGGACCGGAACCGGAAAAACACGCGACGTTTTCAGCGCACTCGGCTATTCGAATTTCGCGAAAAAATACCAGGTCGAGCTTATCGATTTCAATGAGGCGGATACAGTAGTTTTAAAAAGAGAGGACACGCTGCACCTTAAACAGTTTCACATCCCCGAGGTCGCGCGGGACGCTTTTATTATATCGCTTCCTGTATTAAAGGACCATAGCTTTACCGTTACGACAGTGTCCATGAAAAACATGTTCGGTTTGGCGCCCGAACGGTTTTACGGCGGTTCCTGGAATAAATCCAGACTGCACTCCCCTTCCACCCACCACTCTGTCGTTGACATCTGCCTTTATAAAAAGCCTTCTCTCAGTATAATTGATGCCAGCGTGGCGCTTACCGGGAGCCACCTGTGGGGCGCCAATAAAAAGCTGGACTTCATTGTCGCGAGCTTCGATCCTGTTGCGGCTGACGCTGTGGGTAGCAGTCTTCTCGGTCATGACCCTGCAAAAATAGAGTATCTGGCTCGCACGAACGGTGTGCTGGGGGAAATGGACAGCATTGAAGTTGTAAGCTAACGGGGGCAGCTTGACGGGACTACCTGACAACACCCATCCTTTTCGGCGGCCAGTACCGGAACAGGGATTTTCCGAATATGTCTTCGCGCTTGACAAAACCCCAAAAACGGCTGTCGTTTGACTGGTCCCTGTTGTCTCCCATCATAAAATAACTGCCCGGGGGGATTATAACGGGGCCGAAAAAATCCCGGTTGTTCATCAGGCTGTCCCCAGGCGGAATAACCTCGGGGTCTGCGTGGTATTCGGGCCACCAGCCATCGACCAGCCTGGAGTTTACATAAACTTCTTTGTTGAGTATCTCGATCTCGTCCCCCGGGAGGCCTATACAGCGTTTTACGTAAAATTTTGGCTGGGGGTCTATGTTCACAAATCCCAGGGTAAGAGTGTAAATCACCGGTGTCAGAAGCTGAACGATGATATTGGGCGGGTCGTAGTAAGGCGCTAAAAAGATCACAATGTCGCCCCGTTTTGGGGAGCGGACCTCCGGGAGCCTTTTTTTTGTGAAAGGTATCTTCGACCCGTAGATAAATTTTGTCGCCACGATAAAATCACCTATCTCGATCGTCGGGATCATGGAGCCGGTAGGTATCTTGTACACGTCGACGACAAAGGTTTTTATAAAGAGAGCAATAACAAGCGCGAATACGATGGCTTCAATATTTTCTCTCAGCTTACTTTTTTTCTTTTTTTCTTTTTTTCGAGCCATTATACTTCCTGTAGTTTGAATATTTTAAAATAATATTATATTAGACTAAGAACAATAATAAAATTTTGCCATTAACATAATCGGTGTTTTGCGGAGTTTACCGTATTAATAACATCGATTTTACTGCCGAAAAAATACATATGGCGTGAGTTGCAGCTGTACCGGAAATCTTTTGTAAAGGGGGAACATTGGCTGAAATCGAGGCAAAAGATAAGGATATAGAAAGCACAGAAAGGATCAGGAGAATTATCGGGATCCTCAGGCTCGACAGCAGGGAGGTGGAGCTGCATCTGCCCAATTACATAGAGATCGCAAAGATAACGGACACCACCCAGGGTTCGTTCAGGGTTAAAATGACAAACCCGCTGATCAGCCTCACCGAGCAGGGTATTGAATATGTCTACATTAACTTTATTTTTTCGGGTGTGGAGCTTTTCGGTAAATGCAGGTTCATAGAGCAGGAAAGGGCTTTTGTTACACTTCAATTCCCGGATTCCCTGAAAAGCAGGACCAAGAGAAAATACCCGAGAGTAAAAATCAGGCCGTCGTTCTCGGTTGAGCTCAAATACAAGGAATACCCCGAAGTGAAAGCAGGCAATTGATAGGAGTTAATTGAATTGATAGGAGTTTGAAAATTTTCTTGAGTGTGGAGACTACTCAAAGGGTATCGCACGAATCAAATGCACCAACCATAACTGTGATCATGAATATTTTCGCCCTTTCGTCGCTTCGCTCAAAGAGGCCTGCAAAACATGGTACCTCTGCCCGAGCTGTCACCAGA
>DRHN01000249.1 GCA_011049595.1 Spirochaetota bacterium
ATTGCCTGGAAAAGTATAACCCGGTTCTGACCGCTCCTGCTTTTTACAAAGCATACCTTGTCAAAGATACTGATGACACTTAGTCATAATGATCCTTGACATTAATCATGATAACAATCGGTTTCTATTAAAGATGTCAATTTTGTACAGTTTTGCTATTTTTATTCTTTATATCCTGTGCAACTACCAGTCTGCATTCTCCTAAACCAAATAAACCTGGTAAATTTAGTATCGGAGCACATGGTGGATATATAATAATGGTCGCTGATGGAGAATTTGAACCATATATGCCAATGGGGAATATTACAATGCGGATTGGGATATTTAATGGTGGTGAATTAGGCCTTAATATTGGTACAATTGGGGGAGATCTAGCTTTCAAATATGGTTTTATGGATTACGAAAACCCATTTCAATTATCTGTTTTTGGAGGTGCTGGACTATATATGTATCAAATGTTACATTTGAATATCGGAATCTTAACTGGCTATGAAATCTCAAAATATATTAATATTTATGGTGGTTATAGACAGTTTTTCTACCCTGCTGTTTTTTCAGAATTTGATTCTTTAGGAACAGGAGATATTATTGTTGGACTTGAACTTTTTCCAAAAAAGATTTTTTCTCCAATGTTGGAATTTGATTATAATTTTTTTATGTTTGGTCCAGAACTTAACGAAATGCAAATGGGATATTTTATTATTAATGCCGGCTTTAATATAAATTTTTAATACCTTGTGTGCTTAAATCAAAACTTTAAAACCCCAGCACAATCATATAGCGGTAGAAATGCTTGTTATGTCAATTTCATATCACGTAACATACTGTATCCGTAATAGACCATAAGCATGTCCAGGAGAACAAGAGAAGTATAATTTTCGACAACAGGCCAGATCCTGGAGACAATGGTCGGGTCCCTTCTGGTAATGGCTTCCAGTTCCCTGTTCTCCAAGGTATATTTATCGATTGTGTGCTGTTTCCTGTCTATGGTCGGTGTGGGTTTGACCGCAACCCGGACAACAAGAGGCTGGCCTGTGGAGATCCCGCCCGTGATACCTCCGGCGTTATTGGAATCAAAAACGACTTTTCCGTTTTCAGCACTGATCTCATCATTGCATTCAGAGCCGGTCATGTCCTTCACCTTAAAACCAGCCCCCACTTCCACCCCCTTTACGGCCCCTATGCCGAGCATCCGCCCGAGCTCACCATCCAGCTTATTAAAAACAGGCTCACCCAGGCCGGGCGGAAGACCTGTCGCTATCACTTCAACGACACCGCCCGAAGAATCTCCCCCGGCGGAAATCCTGCTGCAGGCATTTACCATGGCATCAGCCTCTTCAAGGTTCGGGCAGTTTATCACAGGGTGCACACCGTATTTCTCCTGAATGGACTCACGGTTCATTTCAGGTGCGCCGGCCCGGATTTCGTCTATTGTCTTCTCGATCTCGGAAAAGATCTTCATTTTTTCCAGGTATCGCATGTCCATTGTGACCATGTCTTGCTCATAAACTGTCTGGTAAAAAGGATCGTGGTCTCTACGCATCTGTTTGTAGGAATCCGTATTTTTTTTGATTGTCTCCAGGTCTTCTTCCGAGCAGCTGACCCCGGCAGCTTCCCGCACAAAAGCAAATACTTCGATCCCGCATTTTTTCAGGATTTTTTTTGCAATATAACCGCCGGCAACAATAGTAGCCGTATAACGGCCGCTGAAAAACCCGGCACCGATGGCGTCATCATCGGGCCCGTACTTTTTAAAAGTAGCATATGATGCGTGACCCGGGCGGGGGGTACGGTTTGTGTCCTGGTACTGCTTTATATGGACAAAATGCCTGTCCAGGTTCGGGATAAGAACGGTCAGAGGAGTGCCGTTCGTATGGTTCTTGTTCCCGGCATCCTGTATGGTGTCTTCAACATTCAGCCCGCTGTAGATCACAGGCAGGTCCGGCTCTTTTCTCGGAGATGAGAGTTCATCCGCCCCCGGCTTTCTTAATAAAAGGTCAGCATAGATCTCTTTTTCGGTCAAAGCGACCCCGGGCGGGACACCCTGCAGGACAACGGACAACCCTTCCTGATAGGATCCTCCGGCCACTGTTAATTGAAGAACACGTCCAAAATGACAACCGATCATGGAGCCCTCCTGAAAAATAATGTCTTATAAGTTACCAGTTAAAAACCTTTATTCCAATTTATTTATATTGCCCTTGCACTGCCGGATAAGATCGAAGAAATCCGGGAAGGTCACCTGTGCGGACTCTGCCGTGTCTATTACGGTCTCACCGTCAACCTGCAGCCCGGCCACGGCCAGGGCCATTACCACCCTGTGGTCCAAAAACCCTGATACCGCGGCAGCCTTCAAGCGGCTTTTTTTGATCACAAGACCGTCCTCTTTCTCGGTTATATCCGCCCCCATTTTAGAAAGCTCACTATACATAACACTTATCCTGTCAGTCTCTTTCAGCCGTGCCTGGGGGACGTTGCGCAATTCCGTTGTCCCCTCTGCCAGACAGCCCGCCACGGCCATTACAGGAAGGGCATCCGGAATATCGTTCATATCTATCGCCCTGCCTTTCAGTCCCCCCCCCTTCACTTCGATGCTGTCCTTAGCTATTTTTACTTCAGCCCCCATATCTTTCAATATTTCTATAACTCTTTTATCACCCTGGGGATCGGTCATGGACAGGTTGTTGAGCCGGACACCTTCCTCTGAAAGTGCGCCCAGAACAAAAAAAAAGGAGGCAGAGGAAAAATCACCGGGTATTGCTTTTTTAAAGGGATGATATGACTGATTACCGGGAATCAGGAACTGTTCGTATCCTTCACGCTCATAACGGATATCCTGTTCATCCAGCCAGGACAGGGTCATGTCCACGTAGGGAACCTCATTCAATTTTGTCACAGTAATTTGCGTATCCTTTTCGAATAGAGGAACGTTTATCAGCAGAGATGACAGATATTGTGAAGTCACCGCCTCAAGCTCGGTTTTTCCACCCGATGCCCTGCCTTTTACGATCAGAGGAGCCTTTCCGTTGTCTCTTGTGGAAACAGCCAGGGTGCCGAGATCGTTCAAAGAGTGCAGAAGCGGGTCCATGGGCCTGCTTCTGATCTGCTCATCACCGGTAAACAGAGAATACCCTTCGCCAAGCGCGGCCGTTGAAACTCCAAACCTCAGGGTCGTACCCGAATTGCCGACATCGATCACATCTTCCGGGATCGATGGTTTTCCCCCGAACCCGGTGACCTCCAGTCTATCATCTTCTTTTTTTATCTCTGCCCCAAAGGCCACGCAAACACGGATGGCCGCCTCAGTATCCAGGGATAAAAGGGGGGCCCGGATAACCGAAGTACCGTCAGCAAGGCTGGCGATATAAATTGAACGGATTGTGTGAGATTTTGAGCCCGGTATTTTCACAGTTCCGGTTATTTTTGATCTTTTTACCGCAAATTTCATTATCTTCTCTGGATCTTCCGGTACGGCAATAATAGCGCCCAAACACGCTTCAGCCCAAAAGACTGGCCAGCTCATGTTCGACCTCATCTTTTGTTGCCAGCTCGAAAAGGTTATGCCTGACCATCGACACTTTCGGTATACCCTTTAAATATCGGTGCAGATGTCTCTTTACCTCTCTTATACCCCTGATCTCCCCCTTATATGTAACGATCATGTCCAGGTGTTCCAGGGCGCACTGTATCCGCTCCTCTTTTGATGGGACAGGTGCATCCGCCTCATCCGGGTATGTTTCAAAAGCCCTTACAGTATTTTTTACGATCCAGGGATTGCCTATGGCGGCTCTGCCGATCATTACCGCGTCACATCCGGTTTCAAGTATCATTCTTACGGCGTCGGCAGGTGTTTTTATGTCCCCGTTGCCGCACACAGGTATTTTTAACTTCTGTTTTACGAGACCGATGTACTCCCATGCCGCTTTTCCACTGAACTTCACCCGGGCAGTTCTGGGGTGCAGCGTCAGCAGGGACGCTCCCGCGTCCTGCGCTGCTTCGGCATTTTCAAGTACATTGATCCTGTCTTCAGTCAACCCGAGCCTTATCTTTACACTCACCGGGTAAATCGAGGCATCAACACAGACCTTTACGATTTTGTAGAACCTTTCAGGGTTACCCAGGATACTTGCGCCGGCCCCTGTTTTCATGACCTTTTTTACGGAACACCCGCCGTTTATATCAATAAGATCAGCGGGGTATTCATTACAGACCGACGCGGCAATATTCATGATCTCGGGGTTTGAACCGAATATCTGTATCCCCGTCGGCCGTTCCCCTTTGGAAATCTTAATCAGGTCAAGAGTTTTCCTGTTCCTGTTGGCAAGCCCGTGAGCGCTGGTCATTTCAGTAAAGGTGAGGCCGGCTCCGTACCTTTTTGTCATGGCCCTGAAGCTTCTGTCTCCGATACCGGCAAGCGGTGCGAGAAAAACATTGTTGTTCGTAAAAAAATCCTGTCCGGAAACAGGATTCCTGAGTCGTATCTTTCTTATTAGTGACATTTAGCAGCACCTTCAGCCCTTTACAAGACTCACAACAACCTGTGCCAGTATGCCCTCACCTCTTCCAAACGCAGAAAGCCCCTCGCCCGATGTAAACGTAATACCGGTATCTTTCTCTTCAATACCGGCAAGGCTGGAAATGGACCGTTTCATCTTTCTGATCTCTTCATATGTAAAACGGGGCTTTTTTGCCTCCACCATTATTCCGATGTTATTCACCCTGTATCCGAGATCGGATATCATTTTTATAGCGATTTTCAGGTATTCCCTGCTGTCGGTTATTCCTTTCTTGAAAAGAGGATCCGCGTAGTACCCGAGGGACTCACCCCCGCAGGCCTGGCTTAGAGAGTTGAAAAGAGCATGGAGGACCACGTCTCCATCAGAATTGGCCTTCAGGCCGTTTTTGTTATCCAGTTTTATACCGCCAAGAACAAGCGGTTTATCGCCGTTGAACTCGAACGCGTGGCTATCGGTTCCGTACCCTACGCGTACCAAACACTTTTCTCCTTCATCCTTTTAGAATATATCCGTTTGGCAAGCACCATGTCCTGGAAATAGGTAATCTTAAAATTTTCTCTCGAGCACTCTACAAATTTAACTTCCCCGTGGATCTCCTCCACGAGAGTGGTATCATCAGTCGCCAAAAAACCTGCATTGTACGCGTGCTCAAAAGCCCTGACCGCGATGTCGAACCTGAGGATCTGAGGAGTCTGGGCAATCCACACTTTGTTCCTGTCCGGAGTATGATCTATTATACAGTTTTCGTCAATTATTTTCACCGTGTCGATCGCCTGAAACCCAAGGAGGCTTGCGCCGTACTGCCTTGCCGCGTCAAGGCACCTATCGAGCTCTGAGTGCTTCACAAAAGGATTAACCGCGTTGTGGATGAGCAGATAGGACTCCTGCGGAATATTCATATCTTTTAACTTTTTAATGACATGATATGTGGATTCCTGCCTTGTTTTAAAAGCATTTTCAATTGAGCAAACTTTGTTTATACCGTACTGTGATATTGTCTTTTTCAGCCTCTCGATATACTCTTCACCCGCAGTAATATAAATTGAATCGATTTTATCATAATCTGAAAGGGCCTTCAATGTATAGTATATCACCGGCTTGCCATTCACCTGAAGAAAGATCTTGTTTTCCTTCGTTTTCATACGTTCGCCATTTCCACCCGCGCAAATAATAGCTATATTCATAAATAAGTATCCTGAAAACACTGATTGTTACATAATATACTATTATAGTCCAATTAATCAATAATTAAAATGATTATGGAAAACATTTCCTTAAAAGCTCACGCCAAATTGAACCTCAGTCTCAATATACTTCCTGAACTCGGAAAAGGAGGATACTACAGGGTAAAGTTTCTCAACACCGGCATCTCGATCTTCGATTCCGTAACTATTCACAGGCTCAAAAGACAAATTGTACGTATCAACGAGATAAGGATCGACAACGAGGAAAACATAGCTTACAGGGCTGCAAAGCTCATGTTCGACAAATTCGATCTCCCGGGAGGCGTCTCGATCGATATAACAAAATCGATCCCCGCCAGGGCCGGTTTAGGGGGCGGCTCTACCGATGCCGCCGCTGTGATAAACGGTTTTTCAACCCTCTTTGACCTGCGTCTCGGGAATGCAGAGCGTCTGGCCCTGGCCAGAAAAATCGGAATGGATGTGTGCTACTGTGTTACCGGCGGTCTCTGCGAGATCGGCGGTGTTGGAGAAACCGTGAAAAGGCTGCCGTTAAAACCGCCGGACCTTCATCTGCTGATAGCCACCCCTCATGTTAAAAAGCCATCGACCTCGTGGGCTTATTCAACAATAAAATCAGGAGAAACGGGAAAATACACGGAAAAAATGGACAACCTGATCAGGGCAATACGAGAGAAAAATCCTTATAAAATAGTATCCAACATACACAACGATTTTGAAAAGCCCGTGCAAAGGGACTACCCGGTAACAGGTGATCTTAAAAAGCTGATGATAGAAAACGGCGCGATGAACGCTTTATTGGCAGGCTCCGGGCTTTCAGTGTTCGGCATATTTAAAAAAGAACAGGATATCATTGCGTCAAAACGGGAGCTGGAAAAAAATAACGTAGAGTGCCGTATTGCCCGCACCGTTGATGACAGGGGGGACTGACAGGTGTCGTCCTACAGCAGCCTGGTTATTTCATCTTTGCCGGTCGGTGTTATCAATTCCCTCTCCCCGCGATCAACGACATAGACATTGTCCCCCTGCCCAGTAAACTCGCCTATCATGCTGAGACAGGGCATCGGGCCTTCCTCATTTTTAAAAGATCTCTCCAGTGACCGGCTTTCTTCTCTTGACACGGCAATGAGGAGTGATCCCGAGGCTATTGAACTGTAAGGAGATATTTCAAAAAGCTCACACAGTTTCCCGGTCTCTTCATAAACAGGCACCTTTTGGATATATATATCCAGCCCCACACCGGACCCGCGGGCCATCTCGTAGGCCCCCGCGAGAATACCGCCCTCTGTGGGGTCATGCATACCTGAAACTTTCGCCGACGTCCGGGCCCTCTTCGCGTCCCTGACCACGCTTATCCCGGGGTCATCGAGAAAAGAGAAACACCGCCTGTAGAACTTTTCCCCGAAATTACCGATGATCTGGTCTTTTTTTTCCCTGGCAATGATCGATGTGGCTTCTATGGCAACACCCTTTGTCATGTAGAGAAGATCTCCTTTTTTTACATCCCCGTTCTTTATCAGATCATCTTTATCCGCTTCGCCCAGCATTGTCCCTGACAGAACCGGGAATTTAAGACCGTGTGTGATCTCGGTGTGCCCTCCTATGAGCGCGATGCCGAGCTCATCACATGACCTTCGCAGGTCCTTCATCATCTTTTCAATATATGGAACGGTAGTCTGTTTTTCAGGGAGAAGGATCGTAACCAGAAACCACCTGGGCTCTCCACCCATCGAAGCAATGTCATTCGCGTTTACATTTACGACATACCACCCGATCCTGTCGGAAACAAAGGTGATCGGGTCGCTCTTTACGATAAGGTAGGTGTCCCCCATGTCAAGGACCGCGGCATCTTCACCGATGCCGGGGCCGACAACGACTCTCTTGTCGTCTATTTCGATCTTTCCCAGAAGATCTTCCAGGAAATCACTTTTTAATTTTCCAATTTCAAGAAATTTCATCTATCATCTGCAGGATTTTAGTTCGTCCGGCACGCCCCTGATGTGGACAAGCCACATTCTTGATTTTTAATATTTTTTCTTGCAAACTAAAGTTTGTGCCCGAAAAGCAAGAAAATTGTTATTAAAGTACTATGTAATTTATAGTTTATACTGTTTTTTACCCTGTTATTTCAACATAAATGCTTTATACACAAGGTAGCTCAAAAATGGATGGTCTGCCGCTTTCAGATTTATATTTAACAGCCTGTCAGCCCAACCTATAAGTATTCTTGAATATTCAGCATGTCCATTGTAATAAAAATACAGACCGATATCGAGCAGCATATCTCTATAAACCGCCCGCCTTTCCGCGGTAAAATAGACCGAATAAACTTTTGTAATGGCTGCTTTTACTCTCTCTTCGGGGCTCTTCCCCATTACGATCAATCTGCTCTGTTTCGCCGCCTCTATTTCACCTTTAAAAACCTCGATCTCGTTTTCCGGCAGAACAAGCCCGCCTATTTCCCACATTTTGAACAGGTTTCTTTCATCCTCCGGGTTGACAATCCGTGAAACAGACACGGGCACAAAATCAAAAACCGGATGCCTGACTTCTTTTTCCTCTTTCATAACAAGGACCCGGGGCAGCACGCTCAGACCAGATATCTTTTTAATTTCTGTTTTTTCCAGAGCCCTGTTCAGCCTCAAAAGTCCATAATCTGCCGGCAGGGGGAAAAAGGCAGGGTTTTCGGCCTTGAATTTTTCAAAATATTTTTTGCTGCCCCTGTATGCCGAATACTTGTATATACAACGGTCCGGTCCTATTAAAAATTTCAATATATCGAACCGGGTTTCTCCCGACCCGGTAACGGCAAAAACAAGAACATTATGCCCCTCGGAATCAGGGATCGAGGCCAGGACCGAGTGCACCGCACTTTCCTCTTTTACATCCCTCGTTTCCTGATCCGGTTCGGGCCTGTAAATGTCGACATCGATTCCGTTAGATTTGATTATGTACAGCGCTTTTTTTACAGCTTTTTTAACCGGTTTCGGCTCACCTTCATCCATTGCAAAGGCCCACAATTCCTCAACGATACTCCGCTTTTCACCTTTTTTGATGATATCGAGAATTTTCCGGGGGTCCTTTAGGACCATGTCCTTTAATTCCATCCGCTCCATACAGGTGTCCTTTATACAGTTTACTTTAGCAGGATCCGCATACTCGTGGATCAGTTCAAAGGTAAAGAGTTTTGTCCCTCATGAGCTCATCCAGGTTTTTACAGTGAGAAAAAATCGCGTTTATTATCTTTTCATGAGAGCCGTATCTGTCTACGTCTATGATATTCATACTCTCCTCGTATTTCTTCAAATAAAACAGCGAAATTACCTTTAAAGGATCGAATACATTTCCGCTGGATCCTGTTATTTTATTTAAAATATCAGCGACTTCTTTTCCGCCGGAAGAACAATCGAGATCAAGATCCAGAAGAGGGGTACTGTTCGAAAGAAAATAAAGTTTAAGCGCCCCTTCCATGCTTGACGGCAGGATCAGTATTTTGTCGGGTATATCCAGCTCTCTCTCGGGAATGCTGATCTTTTTATTAAAACGCGGCCTGTACATGTCTATCAGTTTATATTCCTGGATAAGAGCCTCCAGATCGGAACCAAGGATACTGTACTTGATCGAGCTCAAATGGTCCAGGATGCCCGATATCTTTTCTACGCTCTCGCCGGTGTTACGGAAATAGGAATTAACCCTTATTTTTAAATTATTAGTCTTACCGACATACACAACATCGCCCTCGCTGTTGTAAAAAATATAAACCCCGGGCATCTCCGGGATGGACCGGAGATAATCTTTGTCAAACTCATATCTTGAAAAGTCGACATTTTTCTTCCCCTGAAGAGAGAATTCGATCAGCTCTTCGACAGTAGACAGGCCCCTATCCCGTACTTTGTTTAAAATGAATTCAAAAATTATCCCGAGGGTTTTCACCTTTGAAGACGGGGTCTCGGAATAGTAGTTCGTGATACCGAACTCGTTTACAATGGCATCCCAGGTTTTAAGCTGTTTTTCAGGAAAAAACACCGATATCAATGATTTGATCGACAGAGTTATTATTTCAGGATCCAGGGGGGACAGCACCCTGTAGACCCTCTTCAGTCTTCCGAGGCTTTTCAGATCGTAGGGCAGAAATATATAGCGGTTCACGTTTTTCAATATTTCCCTGATCGAAAGATTTTCATCAGACATTCCGCCTTTGTACAGCAGGAAAGAAGAACAGCTTTCAAGGAGCGAAAATACACCTTCCTCTTTTCTGATCTTATTTTGATCCTCTTTTTCAATATCCCCGATAAAGAACAGGATAAAAGGGGCGCCGTTTGCCGGCAGCTGCTCGATGGTTACTTTTTTTACCGCGGTCCAGCCGCGGTTCGGGTGCCTCGTGAACCGCGCATCCGTTTTGAGAAGGGGTTCTACTATCTTCCCTGCCATCTCATCGCTGCAGGATCCGATCTTGAAAAATTCCTTCAGCAGCTCCAGGTTTGAAACTTCTCTCTTGCTGTCAAGGATGTGGGTGTATATCTCATCGATAATGTTCTTCATGAATACCCTTAGTTTTAAATTGTCAATGAAAAACAGCCAATAATGTAATATAATAGTAAATAGAGAAAAGCACAAATGCAAGGAAGGTATAAATCTCATGGAAACCATGCCGGCAGACAAACAGGAACCTTACCGATACAGCTTTTTCAAAGCAGGGACCAGGATCTTTAACCAGGGGGAAAAAGGTACCGATATATATATCTTAAAAAGGGGAGCCCTCTCCGTAATAGTGGACGACCAGATAGTAGGCCATATACACACACCCAACACCATCATCGGCGAAATGGCTTATTTCCTGGGCCTCAAGCGGACCGCTTCGATCGAAGCCATCGAAGACTCCGACTGCATGATCATAACCGGGGAATACCTGAATGAAACTGTACTTGAAAATCCGAAGATCGGTATCGAGCTTTTGAAAATCCTGTCTGAACGTCTCGTGAAAACAACGAGATACGCCTCAAAACTGAAAAATGACGTCATAAAATACAGAAATGAAATAAGAAAAATCAAAGGTCTGAAGGAAGAAAAAAGAACGACTTTCGCCCAGGAGCTCGTATATGAAGGTTTTCTCACGAATGAACAGCTTGCCGAATGCATTGAGGAAGTAAAAAAGAGGAATAAAACCGGAAAGGTGATCACACTGCTCAGGACCCTCATCGAAAAAAAGTACATTACCACAGAGCAACTCATACAGTTCCTCGAAATGAAACAAAATAAATAACGCCCCCATTTATTGAACTTTCCACAAACACACGCCTGGGCCTGGATGATTTTTTTATTTATGAATCCTGCCATTACTATTACTTTATAGCTGTCCGAAGCAACGGGAGGCAATATGGATATTTACACCGAGTCTTTTCAAGTTAATACAAAAGGCGAAACTGACATTATCGACATCACTGAAAAAATACGGTCGGTTCTTGAAAGAAGCGGGCTCAAATCAGGCAGTTTAACAGTTTTTATTTCGGGCTCGACAGCCGGGATCACGACCATAGAGTATGAAAGCGGTGTTGTTAAGGACTTAAAAGATGCTTACGAGCGGATTGCTCCCAGGAACGCCGATTATAAGCACAACAGCAGGTGGGGCGATGGGAACGGGTACGCACACATACGAGCGTCGCTCACCGGTCAGGACCTCACAGTCCCCTTTTCTCATGGAAACATGATTACAGGCACATGGCAGCAGATCATCCTTATCGACTTCGACAACCGCTCAAGAACCAGAGAATGTACTGTACAGGTGATAGGAATATGACCGGTTCCTGATAATGTTTCCGTGAAAAAAAGTTTCCGAACGGAAAGGATTTTACATGAAGGATTTTATATGAAGAATGCAGTAATATACTTGATATTAGTACTATTTCTTGCAGTATTGGTCCCGGCAGCCGCCATGGCCGAAACCGCGGGAGACAGGGCTGCCCACGCGGCTCACGCGCTAAAGGAAAAAGGGCTGTCCCCCCTTTTGGTAGCGGGGCTTGTGTCAATGGTCCCTGTTTTTGAACTGCGAGGCGGGATCCCTGTGGGTATCGCCGTGTTGAAACAAAACCCGATTTTAGTATATATCATCGCGGTCCTTTTCAACCTCATACCGGTGATACCGGTCCTCCTGTTACTCAACCCGATAAAAAAGCTTCTTGAAAACGTTCCTGTTTTCAAAGGTTTTTTTAAATTCCTTACCGCAAAGGCCGAAAAAAACAAAAGGATCGTTGAAAAATATGAGGAGTTCGGTTTGATGCTTTTTGTAGCGATCCCGCTTCCTGTCACAGGCGCATGGACAGGGTCGCTTATCGCGGTTGTGATGGGTCTGAAAGTTATGAAGTCCTTCCTTTATATCTCCCTTGGTGTAATAATAGCCGGCATAATTGTCACACTACTGACGATCCTCGGCACGACCGGGATCGTGCTGGCTGCTGTGATCATAACGGGCTTTGCTTCTTTTTATGTGATAAACATTATCCTGGAGCGTAAAAAGTTATTAAAAAAAGGTGAAAAATGAATATCAACTCGGTTACAGGTCTGATAGGGCTTTACGGGCACCCGGTCGAGCATTCTCTATCCCCATTTTTTATAAACTTCGCTTTAAAAAGGCTTGAATTAAATTTTTTATATTTGGCTTTTGACATTGAAAGCAGGTTCTTGAAAGAAGCGGCCTGCTCCATGAGGGCATTGGGTCTAAAGGGAGTCAATGTGACTATACCTCACAAGCGGTCCGTAATGGAGCATCTCGATAATATCCACGACGACGCGGCAGCAGTGGGGGCCGTAAACTGTATCATCAACCGCAATGGAAAACTCCACGGCCGTAATACTGATTTTCTGGGATTTATCGAACCGCTGAAGAACAGAAATATTCTCATAAAGGGGACTTCTGCCTGTCTGGTCGGCTGCGGCGGTGCAGCACGGAGCGTGCTTTACGCTCTGGTAAAAGAGGGCGTCGGCAGGATATACCTTATGAACCGTACCGAAAAAAACGCCAAAGATTTTATCGAGTGGTCGATGAAAAATCTTAGCTTTGATAATATAACTTACTCAGGAGGCCCCGAAACGGCTTCCTGTTCGAACCTGAGCGGTGTACAGCTGCTCGTCAACACCATACCGCTTGGAATGTTCCCGAATGTAGATGCCTGCCCCCTGCCCGTTGATTTTTCATTCTCAGGGGTCACAACCGTGTATGACCTCGTTTACAACCCGTGGAAAACAGAGCTTTTGAAAAGGGCCGGGAACGGTGGGGCGCAAACAATAAACGGCTTTGAAATGCTTATAATACAGGGCCTGTATTCGCTTTCATACTGGTTCCCGGACAGGAAGAAAGAGATCTTTAAAATGATGGAAACGATCATAGATTACGCGGCCGGGATCTTGAAAAACTTTAACAATATATAAAACGCGGGGTAACAATGGACACAATCAGTATTAAAACAAGGGACTCCTACAATGTTTACCTTGGTAAAGGCATACTTCAGGGGCTTCCCGGTCTTCTAAATGACACATCCTATGAGGCAATTTCCGGCAGGAATCTCATATACATTGTGACTGACAGGAATGTCTCACGCCATTACCTGAAAGGTATTATCAGCGGGCTCAAAAAGAACGGGTATAAGATCAAATATTCTGTTTTTAGTCCGGGGGAGGCGCTTAAAAACCACCAGAGCCTTTTTAAGCTCCTTCAAACAATGGTAAAACGGGGCCTTACAAGGGACAGTGCCGTAATCGGCCTGGGGGGAGGCGTGATTGGAGATTTCTCGGGGTTTGCCGCCTCTATCTACATGAGAGGGTGCGGTTTTATCCAGATACCGACGACCCTCCTTGCCCAGGTGGACTCGTCGGTAGGCGGGAAAGTAGGTATAAACCTGAAAGCGGGGAAAAACCTCGTAGGGAGCTTTTATAACCCTGTTTTTGTTTTAAGCGATATAAGCACTCTTCATACGCTTGAGGCAAGAGAGATCATTTGCGGCCTTGCCGAGATCATAAAAAGCGGGCTGATATTCAGCAAGGAGCTTTTTGAGGACGTTCTGGATTTTTTCCGGGATTATATCGGAGAAAACAAAAAAACGGCCCCTTCGGTGGAAATAAAAAAACTGCTTTTATCCGACATGGACTTCCTTCAGGAGATCATACACAAATCGATCAGCATAAAAGGGGAAATCGTCAGGGTGGATGAAAGGGAAAGCGACCTGAGGATGATACTGAACTTCGGCCACACCTTCGGGCACGCAGTTGAAAAACTCACCCGCTACAGGCGCTTTCTTCACGGGGAAGCGGTGCTGCTTGGAATGAAAATAGCCTGCGAGCTGTCGCTGGCCTGCGGCAGGGTCGGGGAAAATGATCTGCGCAAGATCAGGGGGCTCCTCAATATATTCGGGATACCCTCTGTAAAAGGATTAAAAGCGAAAACGATCTTCAATCAGCTTGGAGTTGACAAAAAAAAGAAAGAGGGGAAAATACACTATATTGTCCTGGATGAAATAGGGCGGGCCGTGTCCGAAACAGAGATCGATGAGAGCAAAGTGATCGCCTGTATAGAAAAAGTCCTCGCCGAACAGGCTGGAAACAACAAATGATCCTGTTAATGTTTTAAGAATCCAGCAGTATTTCAAGCGCCTTGACATACCCCTCGGGGCCCAGCCCCTTTATCTGGGCCGCGCACACATCTTTGATCACGGACACCTTTCTGAACTCTTCTCTTTTTTCGATATCCGACAGGTGTATCTCTACTGTTTTTAAACCCGAAGCCTTTATAGCGTCCCGAATGGCATAGCTGTAGTGCGTGTACGCTCCCGGGTTTATAATCAGCCCTTTAAACCCCTTGTTGGTCAGAGACTGTATCCTGTCGATGATCCTGCCCTCGTGGTTGGACTGATAGCTTTTCAGTTTTACACCTTTTTGCCGGGCAAGACCTTTAACTATCTTCACGATCCGGCTGAGAGAAGTCTTTCCGTATATCTCGGGTTCCCTCATCCCAAGCAGGTTCAGGTTCGGCCCGTTTATCAAAAAAACTTTATCCATACTCTTTTCCTTTCTCGAATTTGATCACACCTGATTCAACCGGATCTATTTTGCCGGGTCCTGATGACCCTGCGGGTCCTGATGACCCTGCGGGTCCTGATGACCCTGCGGGTCCTTTAAAAGAACGTGCGCCTCCTTGAGCAGATCGATGATGGGGAGCTCATACGGGCACTCGGCCATACAGAGTCCGCATTCGGTGCAGTTTGAAGCGTTTATTTTATAATCCCTGTACCACCGGCGGCCGACTGGAATATTTTCCGGAAACCGGGCTTTCCCAAAAAACTCGAGAATGACACCGATCCGGATATTCTCGGGACAGACCGGGTGACAGTAATAGCATCTCCTGCAGAAATCCTTGTCCAGCCCGGCTATGATTCCATCGAGCTCATCGATCTCTCTTCCGGTGAGGCTGTAATCTTCATCCGCGACCGCCGCGTTTTTTATCACCTGATTTTTCAGCATCATTCCCGGAATAACGGTCGAGACAGGATGCTGAAGAATCCATTTCAGGGCTGACCTCGCGTTTACAATTGCGCCCCCCGCGAGCGGTTTTTGGACAATAAATCCTATATCATTTTGACTGCAGTACTCTACAAGGTCCAACGCAGCCTGAGGTTTTTCAATGTAGCTGAGCGCACCCTGCACGGTGTCAAACTCCCCGGTTTTTGCGGCTTTCATAAGCAGATCAGGATCATGCCCGGTAATACCGATGTGATCGATAATACCTTTTTCCCGGATCTTTTTTAAAACACTCAGTGCCCCGTCACAGGAGAGTACATCCTCGAGATCATCCTCGGAGTTGACAAAGTGGAGCTGATAGAGGTCGAACCTGTCTGTCTTCAGGAACCCGAGGCTGGTCTCGAGCTCCTCCATTATCTGATCTTCCCGTCTTGTCCGTGCTTTTGTCGCGAGATAGAACTCGCCCCGTCTCTCATGAACAGCCTTTCCCACAAGCTCTTCACTCTCCCTGTAGCTCCTCGCCGTGTCAATAAAGTTCATACCACAGTCAAGGGCAGTATTTAAGACAACACTTGCTCCCTCTTCGTCCAGACCCGGGAGAGGGAGTGCCCCGAAACCTACACAACTTACTTCCAGCCCTGTCCTGCCAAGTTTTCTGAATTTCATCACTTACTCCTTATATAGTGGGAAAAAACATACAGATAAATATAGCCCCTTTACAGCATTGTTTAAGAAAAAACAAGAGGGAGTTTCAAAAAATAAAGGGCCGCTAAAAAAATGATCAATTCAACAGCCACCGTCTTCCAGTAAAATGATACGGCTTTTAAGATCAATGAAGGGTCTTCAAGCTCCTTTTCACCAAGCCTGTTCTCCCCGATCCACTGCTTTGTTTTCAGGTCCCCGCCGTACAGGGACGGGCCGCCAAGGGCCAACCCGAGATACCCGGAAAAACCGGCCTCGGACATGCCCGCATTCGGGCTCGAGTGTTTACCCCCGTACACTCGAATTGTACTCAGCACATTTTTTTTAAACCCGGAAGCGCAGAATAAAATTAAAACATTCAACCGGGCTGGGACATAATTTAAAAAATCATCCAGTCTCGCGCCTGCTTTTCCGAATTTCTCGTATTTTTCGTTCCTGTAGCCGAAAAGTGAATCTATCGTGTTGACCGTTTTATAGATATAAGCAAGCGGTATGCCTCCGAGGGCCAGGTAGAAAAGAGGGCCCGTAAACCCGTCTACTATGTTTTCGGCCACCGATTCGACAGCCGCCCTGATGACCCCCTTTTCATCAAGCTGTTTTGTGTCTCTTCCGACGATCCTCCCCACCCGGGCGCGTGCCTTTTCCAGGTCCTGCTCCTCGAGACAGCGATAAATGGACCTTGCCTCTTTTGCCATGTCCCTGTTGCAGAAAAGGAAAAACGCCATTCCTATAACGAGCAGGTTTATCGAAGACGGCAAATATAAAAACCGCTTTGCATACTCGAGTATTTGTGTACTGATAAACACGCTCAGCAGCGCCGATATCACAAAAAAAGTGCCGCCGAGCAGTTTATACCGCAGTCTGTAAAAAAACTTTTTATAAAACAGCAGCATGCTGCCTATCAGCCGCACCGGGTGGTAACGGAAAACAGGGTCGCCTAAAATGAGGTCAAGGACGAACGCCGCAGTTATATTGATAAGCATTATGGTTCACCTGTGCAAGACTCATGCGGGTTTATAGTGCAGGCCCGTGCCGGAATTACCAAACCGCGAAACTTCATGTAACTCAAAAAATCGCAATGAACAGGGCCAGATAAAACAGTTCGGACATTTCTATCCCCGCTCCGAGTGTGTCTCCCGTGATCCCCCCGATTTTCTTCATGCAGACCAGCCCCCAGATGATACCAAACGCGGAAACAGCAGGGGCCGAAATCAGACTCAAAATGTTGTCCCTGTTAAAACTGATAATTCCCATGAGCAGAAATGAGACCGATGCCTGAAATAAACCGATAGAAGATACAAAGGACCTGCCAAGGCCCTTTTCTCCGCCGGCATAGGGGAACATATAGCCCGATATCGCCACCCCTCCCCGGCTCAACGCCGGCGCGGCAAAAAGATAATAGGGGAAACCTCCGGCCCATTTTGATATTATTTCATAAAAAAGGCATATTTTAAGAATATAGATGGAAAACCCGCTGACAAACCCGAGGGTCCCTGTCCTGGAGTCCCTCATCACTGCAATTATATCCCGCGGCATTTTTCTGCCGGATAAAAATCCGTCCATAGTATCCATAAAGCCGTCCGCGTGAATGAATCTTGAAAAAATAAGGGTAAATACAACCATTATCGCGGACCGCGTGAGCGGTAAAAGCCCCGGGAGCAGGCTGATCAGGTAAAGGAACAGACCTATCAGGAGGCCCACAACCGGGTAAAAAACAACGGATTTCCCCGTGTCATCCGGCTTTATTTTAAGTTTACCCAGCCCGGGTATGATCGTTAAAAACCCGAACGCAAATAACAATTGCCTGAAGAATTTTTTCATGGACATCTTCCCTGCAGTCATCCCGCACTTATTAGTACATTCCCCCATACACCCCCGGGGATGCTACGGGCTCCTTCAGTCCCCGGTCTTATCATCCACACCCGCCTCGCCAAAGGTTGCCATGTCATGGTAAAGCCTCAAAGCCGCATCTATGATCTCGATAGCAAGAGCGGCCCCTGTGCCTTCTCCGAGCCGCATGCCAAGGTCAAGCACCGGTTTTTTCCCGAGATAATCTGTAAAAAGATCATGCCCTTTTTCAGCCGACAGATGGGACACGATAAAATAGTCCGATATTTCTTTTCGGAGACCGCCGGCAATAAGAGCTCCGGCGGTCGAAATAAAACCGTCGACAACAGCAAGCCTCTTTTTTATCGCAGTTCCGATTATCAAGCCCGCTATTCCGCCGATCTCGAAACCGCCGACCTTTGAAAGAACATCCAGCGGGTCTTCAGGGTCCGGCCTGTTTATCGATATACCGCGTTTTATCGCGTCTACCTTGTTGTTCAGGGTGTCGTCATTTATCCCGGTGCCCCTGCCGGTGACATCCTCCGCATTTACCCCCATTATTACACTCGCGATCGCTGCGGATGGTGTTGTGTTGCCGATACCCATGTCCCCGGTCCCGAGTATATCAAACTCGTTATCCAGAGCAAGCTCGATCCCGGTCACTATAGACTTTTCAGCCTGCTCACGGGTCATGGCCGGCCCTTCAGTGAAATTTTTTGTCCCGGGATCTATCTTTTTATCGATATATCCATCAAAGTCGAGGTCCGCAGCCACACCCATGTCCACTATTACGACCCCGCAGCCTGCGTGTTTTGCGAGCACATTTACGCCGGCACCGCCGTTCACGAAGTTTAACACCATCTGCCCGGTAACGCTTTGAGGATACGCGGAAACACCTTCCGCGACAACCCCGTGGTCGCCCGCGAGAATAAATATGACCTTTTTTTCACACACAGGGTCGACTCTACCCTGCGCGGCTGCGACCTGTTTGCATAAAGATTCGAGCCTTCCAAGGCTTCCCCTTGGTTTGGTC
Organism: Spirochaetota bacterium; assembly: GCA_011049595.1. GTDB lineage: Bacteria > Spirochaetota > B62-G9 > B62-G9 > DRHN01 > DRHN01. The sequence goes on from DRHN01000249.1 coordinate 18,789, forward strand.
TGTGAGTCCAGCCTTTTCTGAACAGTTTCGAGCACACTCTTGTCGGCCGGTTTGATCATTGAAAGGTAATTCTCAAGACTCTTCATTGTATCTCCCTTTTACTGTTTAATAAGTTCTTGGTGCCGGCAACCGTGATGGACATGAACCCCTATTTTCTAAGCCATTTACCCATAAAAGAATGAGAGAGACTTCAGTAAGAACGTTTCAGTTTCTGCTCTCTCTGAAATCGTTCAATTGCGAGAGCTATGAGTTTACTTATCAGCTCCGTTTGTGAAATCCCGCTGGCTTCCCACAGCTTCGGATACATGCTTATGTTCGTAAAGCCCGGCAGCGTATTTATCTCATTTACAAAAGCTTCACCGTTTTCCTTTAAAAACAGGTCAACCCGCGCCATACCCTCACAGCACAACACCCTGAATGACATGACTGCAAGCTCCTGGATCTTCTTCCTGTGCTCCTGCGGAATTTTTGCAGGTATTTCTAATTCCGATCCCGAATCATCCGCGTACTTGGCGTCATAGGTGTAGAATTCGTGCCCCGCTTTTATTTCTCCGGGGACTGAAGCAGCGGGATCTTCATTCCCAAGAACAGAGCACTCGATCTCCCTTCCGTCTATGAATTCTTCGATAATGATCTTGCTGTCAAAGCGGAACGCCTCCCGTACTGCTTTTGTAAAATCCCCCCCCCTGTTTACCTTGCTGATGCCCACAGAAGAGCCGAGATTTGCCGGTTTGACAAACAGGGGGAGCCCCAGTGTGTCCTTCACCTCCGAAAAAGATATCGCGTTCTCCATGGACAGGTCGAATACAAGAAAACCGGGGACTGGGACGGACGCGTCCCTGAGCAGCCTTTTCATTACGTCTTTATCCATTCCGGCAGAAGAGCCCAAAATACTCGCGCCTACAAAAGGGACGCCAGCGAGTTTCAAGAGCCCCTGCACGGTCCCATCCTCACCAAAGGTCCCGTGTAAAACAGGAAAAACAACATCTATCGGACCCGATGACCCTCCCTGGGCCGAACATAGCAGCCCTTCTGTACCCTTGAACGGCATGACAGACCAGGAGCCGTTTGCCGGAGGGATCGCGATCGATGCAGGGTCTCTAAAAGAGCTGAAAAAATCCGGGTCAGATATTAGACTCCATCTACCTTCCTTGTCGATCCCGATCAGGACAGGCTCGTATTTTTGTTTGTCGATCGCTTCAACAATATTCTTTGCCGACCGCAGGGACACTTCGTGCTCTGCCGATCTTCCGCCGAAAAGAATTCCCACCCTCATTTTTTTGCCCATTTTTTTGCTCATTTAATCTACAGGAACCGCTTGACGGTTATCGGGAGCCTGTAAATATTTCCTCGTAAGTCTCTCTTCTTCTGATCAGCTTTGCGCTGCCCTCTTTTACAAGAACTTCCGCCGGTCTGGGCCGTGAATTGTAGAATGAAGCCATGGAATAACCGTAAGCCCCGGCATTGCACAAACAGACAATATCACCTTCGTTAAACAGCGGAAGATCACGGTCGACGATCCCGTTTTCGTCCCTTGTAAAGGTATCGCCGGATTCACAAAGGTTGCCCGCAATTACCTGCTTGACCCCCGGGTTTTCAGCTTTTTCGGTGTGCAGAATTTGGTGATAGCTTCCGTACATGGCGGGCCGTACCAGATGGTTGAACCCGGTATCTATACCGACAAACCTGTGCTTCTTTTCCGCTTTTATCGACGCGACTGTCGCGAGTAAAAACCCGCTCTCCGCTACCAGGTACCTGCCCGGCTCGATCACCAGTTTCAGCCCGTCTTTCTCCCGGCTCACACTGTGCCCGCCTCCGCCCTGCCGGTCTGCGAAACTTGCAAACCTTTCCGAGATCATCTTCCCGAGCACAGCGATATCGATTCTCTTTTCATTTTCCCGGTAGGGTACACCTATCCCGCCTCCGAAGTCGATAAAAGAAAGATCATCAAAATACTTCGCGGTTTCCAGAAGAACATCCATGGCTTTTATAAACATTTCCGGCTCCAGTATCCCCGAACCGATGTGCTGATGGATCCCGGTCATCCTGAGTCTGTATTTTTCCGCTATATCTTTTATATCATCCACTTCTGTGTAGTTGATCCCGAACTTGCTCTCCGGGCCGCCGGTAATAACATGATCGTGGTGCCCGGCGCCCACATTTGGATTTATCCGTACACAGACATCCCTGCACGGAAACCTCTCGCCGAACATCCGAAGCTGGGAAAGCGAGTCGAGATTTGCCAGGACATTTTTCGACACAGCGTATTCGATCTCCTCCCACAGAACATTGTTCGTTGTAAAAAGGATCCTGTCCGGGGCAAACCCGGCTTTCAGTGCGGCAAAAATCTCGCCGGGGGAGACCGCGTCGATCCCCATTCCTTCATCTTTCAGGACTTTCATGATCTCCAAATTGGTATTTGCCTTGCAGGCGAACTTTATCTCCTTATTTGCAAAAGTAATCGCGTTTTTAAGCTCCCCGGCTCTCGCGCGGATTGTGTCCTCTTCATAAACATAGAGAGGGCTTTTAAACTCATCTACCAGGTCTCTGGCGGAAATACCGCCGATGTGCAAAATGTTGTCCCTTATTTCCATTTCAGTCAACCTTCCTCATCCAGTTCTTGCTGACAACGCCGTGCAAACATGAAGCCGCCGCCGGAAGCAAATTAGTTGCTGGTCTTGATTTTTTCCTGCCTAATTTATACAATTATAGATTGTTAGTCTATTAAAATTGGAGCCCTTGTTTTAAGTGTACTTCTATCACAAAAAAAATTAAACATTGAAATTTACAACAAGTATTGTTACCATGAAGATTATCTTAAAAAGACTTTTACTCGAGCCCGGCTTAATTTCTCTATACTTTATAGAGTGTTTACGGAATGACAAAAATGCAGAGAAGGACTTACCCGAAAAACCCTCTCATAGGGGTAGGCGCGGCTGTATTCAGGGACAGGTCAATTCTTCTTATAAAACGCGGCAACCCCCCTCTGTACGGGGCGTGGTCGCTTCCCGGCGGCAGGGCTAAATCCGATGAAAACCTCGAGGAAGCCGTAAAAAGGGAAGTTGAAGAGGAGTGCGGAATAAAGATCGATGTTGTCGATCTGGTAAAACTATTTGAGTATATCGAGAAAGGCGACAACGGGAAGGTAAAGTTTCACTACATAGTCTTTGACTTCAACGCGATTTACAAAAGCGGCACACTGACGCACACATCGGACGCTCTCGACTCACAATGGGTCGACCTCGATGAGCTTCACCGTTACGAGCTGACAGATGCGGTGATCGATGTCATCAAAAAAGGAATAATATCCGGTTAGATGAAAAAAAAGCTAATCATCCTGGACGGTATATCGCTGACACCGGAAAATGTCGAGCTTGTCGCGAAAGAAGAGACACACGTTTCGGTGGCTGACAGGGCCGAAAAACGGATTCAGGCCTCGAGAAAATGTATCGTGACCGCTCTGGAACAGGGAAAACTCGTATACGGTATAAACACCGGGTTCGGGGCGCTTTCAAACGTGGTCATCGACCCGGACCAGATCGAAGAGCTTCAGGAGAATATTGTAAGAAGCCACAGCACGGGCATCGGGGAGCCGTTCTCAGAAATTGAGGTTAGAGCGATGATGCTCCTCAGGGCCAACACCCTTGCCAGGGGCAACTCAGGTGTCCGGCTTGAGCTGGTCGGGGCCCTGCTCGAACTTCTGAACCGCGGGGTCCACCCGGTGGTCCCGCAGAAAGGCTCGGTCGGGGCCTCCGGCGACCTTGCCCATCTGGCATCCGTCCTTATCGGCGAAGGGGCGGCTGTGTACAGGGGAGAGAAACTTAAAGGGGCCGAAGCTCTCAAACGGGCAGGTCTGGAGCCGGTAAAGCTGTCGGCAAAAGAGGGCCTGGCGCTTATAAACGGGACTCCCGCGATGACTGCTGTGGGACTGCTGGCGCTCTTAAAGGCCGAAAGGCTCGCCAGGATCGCGGACATTGCCGGCGCCGCTACTCTGGACGCACTGAGGGGGACATTGACTGCTTTTGACCCTGACATACAGGCTGCCAGGCCGCACACCGGACAGATGAAAGTGTCTAAAAATTTTTACAGGCTCATGGATCAGAGTGAGATAACTATTTCCCACAAAGACTGCCCCAGGATACAGGACGCGTACTCATTGAGATGTATCCCGCAGGTCCATGGGGCTGTAAGGGATGTCATCGACTATGTGCGGAAAACGATCTCTGTTGAGATAAATTCAGCTACCGACAATCCCCTTATTTTCCCTGAAAAAAATAAAACCGAATCAGGCGGCAACTTTCACGGCGAACCTATCGCGTTTGCGCTTGATTTTCTGGGGATAGCAATGAGCGAGCTCGGCGGGATCTCCGAAAGGCGGATCGAGAAGCTCCTCAACCCTGTTTTCAGCGGGCTTCCGCCCTTTCTGACAGACAAAGGGGGCCTTCACTCCGGGCTCATGATGGTCCAGGTCTCGGCGGCCGCACTGGCCTCCGAAAACAAGATCCTTGCCTCACCGGCAAGCGTGGATTCCATCCCTACATCTTCGGACAAGGAGGACCACGTTAGTATGGGCACAATTGCGGCCAGAAAGGCCAGGGAAATCATTGGAAACGTCGAGCATATCCTTGCCATGGAAATACTTTGCTCGAGCCAGGGTCTTTACTTCCTGGAGCCCCTTAAACCCGGCACAGGCATCCAGGCGGAGTACAGGGTCGTCAGGGAAGCGGTTGACCCGATCATGGAAGACCGCAGCTTCCATGAAGACATCCACTCCATATGGGAATTGATCGAAAGCGGATATCTGCTCGAAGAAGTGGAAAAAATATCCGG
>DRHN01000250.1 GCA_011049595.1 Spirochaetota bacterium
AGAACGCGCTGTGATCATAACCCCAGAAATTTTATACCGAGACCGCATATAAGGATCGTCATTCCGACTAAAGCGTGCGAGAACCTTTCGATCTTTTTTATTGGAAGAAAATTTATCCCGAAAGACGAGATCAGAACAACCCCAAAAAAAATCAAAAAAACTGCAAAAAACCCAGGCTTTATTCAGTACTGTATATTATATAATATTATAGTATACACGATAGCTTGTAATGTATATATGTTGAACAAACAGAGGGTATCATGAACATTCAGTTTAAAAAAGGGGTCCTGGAGCTTTGTGTGCTTGTTGTCCTGTGCAGAAAGGACTTCTACGGGTACGAGCTGGTCCAGACCATTTCCAAAAATATCGACATTTCAGACGGGACCGTTTATCCGCTGCTTCGCCGGCTGACCGGGGAAAACTACTTCACCACCTATCTTCAGGAATCCGGGGAAGGTCCGCCCAGGAAGTACTACCAGATTACGCCGAAAGGCAGAAAGTATAAAAAAGTGCTTCTTTTAGAATGGAACCGGTTCACCGAAGGTGTCAACAATCTGATCGGAGAGGGGGATGCCGCATGACAAAAGAACAGTTTTTAACGCAGCTGAAAAAATCAATTTCAGGGCTTAAGGAAGTAGAGAAAAAAGAGATCTTATACGATTACTAGGAGCATTTTAGAATGGGCCTGGAGAATAAAAAAACCGAGGAAGAGATCGCTGAATCCCTCGGGAACCCAAAAATCCTTGGTAAGTCCTTCAAGATAGATGCCTTCCTGGGGGAAGGTGCAGAAGGCAGCCGGGCTGTCTCAGTTTTGGAGGGCAGAATATTGCTTTTGTCATATTTTCCTCGACCGGGGTTAGCGCGCTGGGTCTTCTGGCGATCATAGGGATGGTCCGGCTGAGCAAATGGGTTTTCCTTGTTGTTGAAAAGTATATAAGGTTCAATCTCAGGATAATAAAAAAATAAGGAGAAAAAAATGAAAGGATCAAAATTGAGGAAGCTTGTTATCATTACGGCCATTGTTGCAGGTGTATCATTTACCGCTGCGGGTATTGTTGTACTTTCCATGGGAATATACAGCACTAAAAACGGTGAAGGTACGTTGATTGATGAAAGGAGGTCCCTTGTACTTGAAGGCATCGATACAATCGACACATCTACTACCAGCGCAGATATAGTTATTAGGGCCACGGAAAATCGGGAGGTCGAGGTCCATTTCGATGGTACGGCGCGTACCGGCAATCCCGACAGCATACCAAGGCTGGTTACAGAGCGGAAAGGCAGCGTGTTATATATATATACACAGAGCGGAAAAAACATATATCACTTGGGTATTTTGAAAACCGTCTCGTGCTCGAGCTCAGTATACTTAAAAACTATCGGGACCGGTTGACGGTTCACAGTGTGTCCGGTGTTATCGAGCTTAATGATCAAATTCTTTCAATACTTACTATCTCCTCTACCTCCGGGAATGTGGATCTCGATCAGGTACAGACAGGCTCTTTCAAAATGAAAACTACATCCGGTGATTTTTCCGCTGATGGCCTGCTCTCTGAAAAGTCTGAATTATCCTCGGTGAGCGGGGACATTAAGATGCTCTCGATCAAGGGTGGTCTGGCGGTGAAGACAACCTCAGGGAAAATATCCGGCAAGTTCCCGATCAGGCTTTCCGGGGGGACCCCGGCCAAAGCCGGAACTCGATCAGCGGTGATGTGGGAAGCGTCTCCCATTCCCCCATGATGGATTTTTTCTTGACATTTAAGTGGTTCTGAGATGGTTGTGATTATTTTTAAACCGACACTGGATAACTACAGAATAGTCCTGGGCAGCAATTTATACAGGGGTTCTTTCCTGCCGACGATCGGTATGACAGTATTGAGCACCCTGCTGACATTGCTAATTGGAACTGTCGAGGGCACACATTCCGGGTATTTGTAATGCCACGTACTACTTTTCAAAACTGAGGGGTTCTACGCCACTGTCGTATTGAATGCTCAGGTTTTCAAACTCCGTGCGAAGCGCCTTTAACAGGGAATTCTCGATCCTGGATAACAGTTCTGGCGGCGTGAATCCATCATCGACGGACCGGGCAATCGTGATGAGATCAGGATCAATACGATCGGATTTTATCAGAGAGATCAGATCGTTCGTCGTTTTTTCGATTTCTTTTTCTGAGGCAAAGTGCTCCGGAAGGCCAACGGACCGTATGATGTGATCGCAAAGTGCATCTATCCTGGTCTTGGTAATATCTCTTCCGATGATCTGTACAAGGTCGCTTATATCGATCGCATCGAGACCTAGCCCGGAAAGGTTATATGTGCGTTCGATGTCCCTGGGCTCCTGTCCATTTTCGATGGCCTTAATAATATCTCTAATCGCGTTCACATCCTCGATCCGTTTTAGCGGATTGTCCGAATGAGTATGTTGATGTGGTAAGAAGATCTCCCTTATCCGGTCAATTTCTCCTTCTGAAAAGCCATGCCGGAGTAGTAACTGGGAATCGGGATTGTTGGTAGAGTATCCATCCAGGTCGATATCCAGGATCTGCGGCTTTTGTGAGCGTAAGTAAGTCACATCCGAAACGGCATTCCTGAGATTGCGGACCTGAAATTCGACCCTGCTGGTGTTCCGCAACTCGTTGGCAGGAGACCAGGAACCCATGAGCACGTAGTAATCGCTCGTATGATCGACTTTCAGTGTTCCGGAAGAGTCCTCACCCAGGACAAAGGTATAACTGCCTTCGGGAAAGAAGCCGGACCAGTCAGGCTTGAGCCAAATTATCCTGCTGACAAGTCCTATGTGTACAGCCGCGAGTTGAAAACTGGATATAGTCACCCGCTCGAGTATCTTGTCGATATCTTCGGGCCATTCAGATCTTATAGGATAGCTGGGTAGAGACATGTCGGGGTGGGCGTCAAAATGAATAACGGTCACTCCACTTTCAGGCAGTGTCCCATTCTCCGCTTCTGCTAACCAGTGATAGAGCGCCCGATGATGAGACTCACTGACTATAACCTTCAGAGGTGTATATTCGTCCGCGGCGCATCTCACTCTGACACCGGTGCATAAACCTAGTGACAGGAAGAGAGCGAGCATCCCGAAGCCTAACGCCCTGATCATCCGTTATACTCCTTGCAAAAATACGGATTGTACAGTTAGTATAATAACCCATTGCGGCCTTCGGCTAATAAAAACAGTCCAATGGCAGGAAGGAACTCTAAATGGGTAAGTGGCAACTTTGAACCCGGAATGGGTGGCAACTTTCACCGGAATACGCAAATAAAGATAAAAGAGGAAGGGACCCTTTTACAATCCCTTCCTCAGCTACCAGCCCAGCATTTTTATTTTATTCTCCTCACCCGCCCCCGCTCATCACTTCCAGCAGATTTCGGCTCTTAAAACGCCCCGAATATTCCCATGGGGTGGGGGTTGGTGAAATCAACGTTTACAATCTAGTAGTTTGCTAGGGGGAAACCGGAAAGGAGAAAAAATTATTTTAGAGAAACACCCTGAATAAGCTATTTTCCACAGGCTCCCAAGCTATGTGCAGTAGAGGGCCTCCCTACACCAAGGGCGCTATAGCTTGCACGGATTTTGGTAAAAGAGCGAAGCCCCAAAGCCGGGAGTACGTAATCATGCGAAGTCGTGCCGCCACTTATTGGAAAACGGAAGACCGTCCAAATATTCCTCACGGCGTCTTGACGTGAAGGCATCTACGAGGTCGTCATCCTGGAGTATTTTTACGAGCGCTTTCCTTACACAGATCTCTGCTTCGAAAAGGATTGTATCCGCGGTTTCGCTCTTTAACTTGTCTAGCCGGATACCATGAGTGACCTTTGAGCGCCATCCGTAGCCCCTTTTAGCGTCGTTAAACAACCGCAGCGATTCGACTCGACTGGATTAGTTCCAAGGAAGAGTGCTAACCTTTGGGATAGCCTGAAGGTCATCTCACGACTGTCATCTGGACCGAAAAGCCCCTCCAACGCTATCCAAAGAAACAGATACCTGACTTCCCAAGTCTTATCGATCAAGGCTGTCCACAGGGAGTAAAGAGCAACCCATACAGCACTGGGTCGCTTCACGCCAACAATCCGCTTTAGCAGAGAGGAAGCCAGTTTAAAATCAGATGATTTGAGCTTGTGGTTCATGTATTCCTTGTGTGCTGCCAGACGTCCCCACAGCACGCTGCAGTTCCGCCAAGACACAGGGCCTGACGGATTCATCAAATGTAACTATGATGGGGTAGTTGAGAGAAGAAGGCTTGGCGAGCCACAGTGCTGTGTTGACCAGTTGCAGCGTCTCCAGCGCCCGATCATGCACCGTTCGAGTGTTTTCGCCTTGCCATTGCGGGTCGGCATCGTCCAAAGAGTTCGCCTTGAACCTGTAGAGCAGCGCAAACTCAGCGTTTTGGAGGTCACGCAGTTGGTGGGAACTCATTGACTCGGCAAGAGTCTCTTCCTCAAACCAGTCGGGACTACGATCGAACAGTATGTTGGGTGCGAGCTCGAACGGTAACTCGACATCAAGTTGTATATCACGATAGTCTAGGGGGGCGACAGCGCACCAATCTGTTGCCATCTGAAGTACTCCTGTATTCACACTCTGTACTTATTCTTTGCTATATAAATAACACCCAATTTCGCCCAATGTGCCCGGCGTGGTCAAAATTGACGTAAATTATTCCCCTTGGTAAGATCAAATGAACAATGAAAGACCTACATCATCTAATGTGGGGTATTTGCCAGATATATCGTTTTGCTAGATACGATCCCTGGCCTCGGGCTCGACATCTTTCACCTTAGACAAAGCTTTTTCGAATTTATCTCTACTCCCTCGCTTAGCCTTTTCTTCAAGGTACTCTTTGGTAATGAGAGCAGATATCTTTTCACCAAGTGCGCTTGTGATCAGTTGGTTAATCGAAATGCCTTCTTTCTTCGCGAGCTCCCTCACACTTTGATGAAGGGATTCTGAAATGCGAAGGCTAATAGTACTCATGATAATTCTCCTATCTCTTCAAGAAATTGCCGAGGAGGAATCGCTTTGACTCCGAAATGCTCGATCCCAATGAAGTTTCTGATGTTGTGTGTCACTATAAAGTCCGATTCGCTTTCTACTGCAACTTCTAATACCATATCATCCATAGGGTCTTTTAAACACGGGCGCCACAGATAAAAAATCTCACGATGTTCAGCTACGAAACATATGTAATCCAAGATATCATCTATATCCGAATGGCTGAGCCCCAGAGATCTACTCATTCGTTTAGTTACGTTTTCGTATTCGAGTACTAGCGGTACTGAAACGCTTAGTTGAAATAGTCCGCTCCCCAATAAGTTTAGGACTTTGAAAGACGCACCCCTGCATGACCGTAGTGCTGCAATTAGAACGTTTGTATCAAGTATCACTCTCGGCATCATAATGATATTATATACGATACCATTTCACTTGTCAAGATATTCTATTTTGTATACTCAAATTTACGATGTCTGTATAAGACGTACAATGTATAGGCTTGGAAAAATAAACCCTCGATTATCCCAAGGTGTGTTGGGAGCTATACAAAATCAACGAAGTGCAGGTTTTGAAGGAGCAAAAAATCGACAAAAGGCACTTTTCAATTATTAAAAATATACGCAATTACTAAAAATTTAAAAAATGTATCGTTTTCTTCCTTATAGTATGTTGTTTAATGAGGTCACAAAGCGAGCTAGAGAAAAAGCCTGGCAATGATCGAGCCCAAGCGGAAATCAGTAACATAATGGGCTACAAAGCTTGGCAGCAAGCTCCTGGTTTTCATGTATATTATCCCGAAAATCCACCCGGCAATGATTTGTCCGACAAGCATGAAAACTCCGGGACCGATATCCAATCCCCTCACGAAGATATTGGTCGTCAAGTGAGCTAATCCGAATAAGATTCCACTGTAAACCAGGCCTTATTCTGCCCCACTGCCCTTTCGATTTTTCCCTGGATTATAGCACGAAAGAAGAACTCTTCAACGAATGCCGTCACATAGAGGGAAAATAGCAAATCCGACACGGGTATCGGTTTCATGTCAGGAAGAAAGATTGGTATAATTCCTAAAAATGCGAATACAGCAATTGCAAATATCGTCACTGACCGCCCACTAGGCATGGAAAAACCCAGGTCTTTCGCAGTCCATTTCTTTACCAGAAGAACGAAAAATAAGGGTACCACGATATAGGGCACCGAGACCACTAAGGAAATGAGTTCCCATAGCTCATTGGAGGGAGCAGCCAACTCGTCCGGCGTGCGAGATAACAAAAACATGATTACGACAACAACTGATAGGAAATTTTATAATGCAATAATTCGAGATTCGCCAACATACGAAAAAAAAACGTGAAAAGCCTCCGGTTTGCCCATGAAATATTCACGAATGCTTTTCCTACCGAAAAAAGACAGCCTTATTGTAAATATACTATCCGTAATAGAACATTCTGTCAAGAATATAGAAAATGTGAAGTTTCCAAGGCATTGCTGAAAATATGGACGGGCACTCCTCACCCTTGGATATTTCTTCTTTCATTGATGTGTAAGGAAATGAGGATCAGGAGGCCTTCAGTGCACCCTTATCGAACGGTGGGGCATTGTTCCGTTTCAGGCATTCCAATATCTTTTATACCTCATGCAGTTCGGTAATGACTGCAATGACCTTCATCGCATGGCTACGTTTTGGGCATACTAATGGATCAGTCTCGTAGACTTTCTGAATGAGCTGTGCCCAGCTCTGTCTTGAACCTCTACAAAGTGGATGATGATTGGTCTTCGACAAAGACCTTTATGCTTTTAATCCTGTCATTAACTCGAAAGGCTAATCTTATAGAAATATCGCTGTCTGTCCTTTAGGATATGCGGTGGAAAGTATAAACTATAACATACTAGGTGTGCGGGTTGGTGGAAAATGCTCCCGATGTCGCATAAAGCCCGGCGTAGCTAAAAATTTTTTAGTTACATAATGCTTTTATCATTTACAAATTCTGGTACAGGAAAATCTTGTTTTCAAAATTAAACGGCCAAACAGCATTGATACAATCAATTTTATTCAAAAGGGAAAGAGCTTCCTAGATTACTATTTCATCCCAGTTAAATTTATTGGTGATGACTTCACAATAAGATATTAAATTGTGCACTCATGGACTTTGTAGCTTCACAGTTCCTATACAAGATAGTTATCAACAAATTTCCGAGTTCTAATAATCTTTATACCTCGATAACCTGACACTCGCAATAAATGCTTATCGCCACTAATAATCAGCTTGTTTTTGCTTTTTAGGGCACAAGCTAAAAATTTGTCATCATTAGGATCATCACAAATGGGATCGGACAAGTTTGGAGCTAAAACCAATTCTGCCTTTAAAGCGATCAACTTAATGATTGGATCAAGATTAATTTTTAAAAATCGTTCCGCCAAAAATTTTCCCACCCGCAAGTATTTCCTTAGAGACACCAGTTGAACCTTACCATTACGCCACGATTTAAGTATTTGATATGGTGGATCGCTGAAGAAAACACCAGAAATGAACACATTGGTATCGAGTACTATTTTCAAACATTTCCTCGTGCTTTAGCAATTGCATTTGTGATGTCTGCACTTTTTATGCCGGCCTGTCTAGCTTGTCGACGTGCTTCAGCAATAAACTCGTCGAATTCTTCAATTGAAGGTGGGGATATTGCCTTGAGGATCACTACATCCTTATCACCCACAACAACGAATTGGGATCCAGCCTTCAAACCGAGTCGCTTACGAATTTCTTCAGGTATAACAACTTGGCCTTTAGAAGACATCTTTGTTGTTGCTAAGACTGCCATTTTCAACTCTTATGAGTGTCTTTATCTTACCAGTAAGAAGGCACATGGTTAACGTTTTGTAGTCAAGCGAAAAGTTGATACAAGTTTCTTGAATGCGAAAGTTGAGTTAATAGTTCATAGCGAAGTATGTCTCAAAGTTCGGTGACGTATTTTCATGCTGAAAGAGCTAAATATTCAGATTGTTAAAGGTGTGAAGTGTAGGTAACTACGGGCAAGAGCAACTACGATATCATAGACTAACATGGTAATAGGTATACTGAGTGTCGCCTTCCACAGTGCATCCTGAGAATGAAAAAATAATACTAATGCAAAATAATAAAACAGACACGATGATTGATTTTTGCTTCATTGCGTTCTCCTTGTGATTTATTACACAAAGTATAAGACATTACTGGTATGCAATGCAATATTATTGAGGGCGAAGGTTTTATTCCTCCTACTTTCTTCCTTCGCCTTATTGTTTTTTTAAGGCAGGGTTGCGCCCTGTCAATATACTTTCTTCGGAGGGCGGGTTTGCTACCTCCTCCCCGCTCTCATGCAATAATACCTATTGATAGGAAAAACTATAATCGGATTATTGAGGTAGAACCTAAAACCGACCATTATTGAGCCGATTATATCTTCCCCCCCATTCTCTCCTCTTAATTTTTCTCATAATCTCTTCGTTACTTCCTCTTGTCAAGATAAATGGAAAAAATCGCTTCGCTGGCGTAATAATCTCACGTATATTGGATTATTACAGCAAGGTATAATTTGAATTAAACTTCTAATTTCAGGTTGATCATATAAATTCATAAAACCTTCAATAAAACGATGTTTGTCCATTTTTTAAAATCCAAGTAAGGCAATTGCTCATAAGGTGCCCTAGGCGTGGCCAAAAATATTTAAATCATGCATTCGAGTTGAGAAAAATATGAAAATATGCGAGTCTGACCAGGAAGGTTGCAGTAATAATCCGTTAAATTATACTCCATATTGATTGAAAAATCTATTTTGGATTTTTCTCCTCTTCGGGCTAATAATATTACATTGCTTCTGTGAACTTTGAACCGTTAACCTTAAAAAGAAAATGTTTCTTTGTCATGACAGCCAGTAGGGGGACTGGTGTAAAGATACTTTCGGTGTTAAATACCTGGATATGCTTGAATCTCAAGCCAGACTAGCTACGTCACAGGCAGGGACCCCCGGCGGTGAATACTCGGAAGTTTTAAAGCTCTGAAAGATCTGGCCGACTATTGCCGGGGCTTATAAATTACTACCCTGAAGTTTAAATATGGTTAGATATTTTTATGATCATATTCCCTGTCATTTAAAATTGATAGGATTTGTTATAATTCCAAAGACCCAATAATAACCATTCACCACGTGTGAAAAGACCACCATGAAGCAGAAATCGCTTTTCAAGCGAAACTTACTACCATTTTGCTTCCATTCTATATAGATAATGCTGGTATGTCAAGAAAATTGGTATTATTGTTTATGATGGAAATACAATCAATTTTACGATTCATGCCTGGACTTACAATTTTGTGCGTGTTCCATAATAAGATTTCAAACAATAAAAAAACCTGTATTCCGAAAGAGATGCAGGTTATTTTCTTCAAAATATTTTTCTATAATCCTTTTAACCTGATCATAATTTCGATACCCTGCATAGGCCCTTAATTTTGTAATGAAGAATCCAGAACGATTAATATCAAGATTATTTTTTTCACAAATATTTTGAAGTTTATCAATCTACCATTGAGGTACTTCCATCAATTCATCCATATCCTTTTGGATTTCTTCATCTGTTAATTTCCATTTTAAAATGCCCAGCCTCCCCTCGCTAAGATCCTGATTTTCATCAATGTCCACCCCAACTAAGGTAATTTGTCTTAGGTTGTCTACCTTCTGGACACCAATATGTACTGCATCATTTAATTGTTTTATTGCTCTACTCACTGTCTTAATGGAAATTCCGAGTTCATTTTTAAAAAGTTTACTGGTTCTATCAGTAAAGCCGCTTTCCTTACGAAATTCCTTAATTTTTTCTAAAACCATTTTTGTTCTCTTCGTTAAATTATTCATTTTTTATAGCTCCAGATAAAATTACCTGCAATTTTACGTTTACCCTTACAACATTGTCAAATATGAGATATAACAGTAACCCCGTGACATTTTAAATTATTGCAGCTTCTGATATAGGGACACTACCACATTTCCTGAAACCTTTTAATCGATTTTTTCTTGACATTTAATAAAGATAATATATGGTGGTTTTAACAAACTTTGACAAAACGCTTCCTCTTGCTGCAGTGTGAAATATTTTTAAAAGGACTTTAAACATGAAGATTGACGGAAAGGAGTACAGCCGTAAAGAGATAGAAAGACGGATCGGCAATATAAACCAGCTTGGCGGTACCCTGCATTACCAGTTTTCAGAGGGCCGGGCAAAAGGTGTGAGCGGGGTAGAGTTCAACACAGGCACAGGGTTTTCATTTACAGTGATACCGGACAGAGGTCTTGATATTGCGCAATGCACGTACAGAGGGATGAATCTTGTATATCACACACCAAATGGTGTAGTGAGCCCGAAATTTTATGAGCCTGGGGGGTTCGGTTGGCTGCGGACGTTTTTTGCAGGGCTTCTGGCAACCTGCGGTTTGACGTACTTCGGCCCACCCGGCAGGGACGGCGATGAAGATCTCGGGCTACACGGCCGCTACTCAACTATTCCTGCGGACAAGGTTTGCGATCTTTCACGTTGGGATGGTGATGATTATATCCTTGAAATAACCGGTGTAGTCGAGGAGTGCGTGCTTTTCGGGGACAAGCTCAGACTAACACGCACTATTTCAACAGGAATAGGGAAAAAGTATTTAAGGATCAGGGACACGGTTCAGAATTTTGGGTTTAAAACTTCTCCGTTCACGATATTGTACCACATCAATGCCGGGTTCCCACTGCTCGACGATGGGAGTGAGCTCATGCTGACCTCCATTGAAAATGTGCCCTATGACGAGGTCTCGACGTCAGCACTCGAAGATTCCGCAAGGTTTACTCCTCCCATACCCGGCTTCGGTGAGCAGAATTACCTGCACACCATGGCCGGTGATGAAAAGGGTTTTGCATCTGCTGCGTTGATAAACAGAAACCTGCTGGACGGCCTCGGTCTCTATATTCGTTTTCACACGGGAAACCTTGTCTATCTCAGTGAATGGAAGATGATGGGTGAAGGAGATTATGTCCTCGGTCTGGAACCGTGCAACACGAAGATCGATAACAGGGCTTCTCTCAGAAAGGACAACCGTCTTCCTGTTATCGAACCGGGTGAGATAAAAGAAATGGAAGTGGAAATTGGGGTTTTGGACGGCCAGGAAGAAATAGATAAGTTTAGCCATAGGGTAAAAGAGATAACGTCATCCGGTTCCAGATAAGGATAAATTGACAACACGTTAAATGTGATCAGTGTCACAGGCAGTAATTAATGAAAAAGTTATTTGAGAGAATAATGGACCCCGCGTTTTACACCATGCTTTTTGGCGATAATGCCAGGATCCTGCGGGCAAAAAAGGACATGCTCGAGTCGGTCTGTAAACTGTTCAGTGAACGGTTCTCCCGGAGCATCGAAGGAAAGGATGTATGCCTTATCTGTGTGCCGAACAGGGTGGAGCTTCTGGGAAAACACACAGATTACCAGGGCGGGGAGACCCTGCTGTTGACAGGCCCAAAAAACTTTTTTGCGCTGAGCGCTCCTGCGGCTGACAGGACAACAGAACTGGTAAATGTCAACACCGAGTACGGAAGCACAAGTTTAAAACTGCGCTCACGGGAACCTGAAATGCTGACCGAAGGGGAGGGATCCAACTACGCGTACACCGTGGCCAAGAGGTTGCTGAACAACATCAGTGATGCCGGACTTTCCCGTCTTTTTCCAGGAGATGTCAAGTCGGTTTTCTACGGGGACATACCGTTCGGAGGGGGAACCTCGGGTTCGTCGGCTAAATTGATATCGGATTTTTTCATACTCGCCTCGGTAAACAACCTCCTGTCCGATGATGAGTTCGTGTCGCTTGTTATTGAAAATGGGAAGAAGGCGGGGCTGAAAATGGGCTCGGGGGGAGTGAATGACTTTTCACTTGCCCTGTCAATGTACCTCGCCCATCATGAGAACGGATTCGATTTCGGGGACCTGAAAGGGGACCGGGGTGTAGGTACTTTCGGGGGTTCTGAAGATCACACGGCAATAGTGCTCGGTGAAAGGAACTCCCTGCTTTATTGCAGGTACTGCCCCACTGAAATCATCAAGAAAATAAAAATGCCCGAAGATCACCTTGTGGTAGTCGGTTATTCAGGGAAAAAGGCTGAAAAGACCAAAGAGGCAAAGCTCAAGTACAACCGTCTTTCCGAAGAAGCAGCTGCAGCTGTTAAACAACTGAATAAAATCAACCGGACGGGGTTTGACCTTTTGAGAGACTTTTTTCAGGGGCAGCCGCCTGGTGAAAAGGCTGATCTGGCTTATGAACAGCTTTCCGGTGCCAAGGATGGATTGCGTCTCGCCCAAAGGGCGTATCAGTTTTTCAGGGAAACAGAAGTGACCGAACAGGCTGTGTCAGCCCTTGCGGACCGTAATATCAGTGCTTTCGGAAAATTGATCAACGCGTCCCATTACCTTTCAAAAAAATATCTCAGGAATATAGTTGCTGAGGTAGATTGGCTTCAGCAGTCGGCAAATGAACTGGGCGCCCTCGGGGCCACAGGATTCGGGGCCGGGTTCGGGGGCAGCTGCTACGCGGTAATACCGGAAAATCAATGTGATGGATTCATTTTGAAATGGAAAGAAGATTATTTTAAGAAATATCCACAGTACAGGGATGCGGCAGGGTTCGATGTTTATACAGCCTGCGGGGGTGTTTACTGGGAAAGGCTCAGGTTCAAATAGGATTTGAAAGATATTTTTCAGGCTGGAATAAGATTCCAGATACCCGACCGGAGTGTTTGAAAGCAACAGGGGTTTAATCGGTTAAATAGTGTTATATAAACTGTTACAAGCTCTGACGGCCGATCATCAAATCGGCGGCTTCACGGGCGGTGTTTGACGGGTTTCCTCTTTTTTCCAGAAAAGCGGAGATCCGGGACAGCTCTTCGAGAGCTGCCGAAACATCGAACGGCTTTGGGTCCGGCCCCGCAATGCTTTTAGCTTCATAAAAGGCAGACAAAAAGTCAATGGAAATTATTTGAAAATTGATTCGCGGTGTTTCCGCCGGAAAGTAGCCGGAGTAGCGCCAAATCACTTAATTGAGCCGTTTCACCGCGACTAATCTTAAGAATACTTAGTTAAATTGAAAATACTAGTTAGCCAGATAAAAACCTGGAATTGTCACCAAGAACTAATTATTCTTTTCTCAGGGTAGGGAGCAGATCGCCGCGGGAGGCCTTCTGGAGTTTCTCTGCTATCTGCTCAACATTTTTTTCAGGTAAATCTACCGGAAGATCTATCAGCAAAACACGGCTGCCGCTCGTGGACGGGAAACGCTCGAGGAAGGATTTTTCTGAAATAAGTATATTGCCCTGAAAGATCGAATTCCTGAGGCCGCCGACCAGTATTAGTTTGAACTCTTTTCCTCTCTCGTCCGTGTATGCGATCGTGTCACTGACAGATTTCTTTATCCCCCATGACATTACGGTCTGGTCGGCAATTGCCGGTATGGTATCGTTATCGAAATGTTTGTTGAGCAGGAGCCACGGGCTTTTACCGTCAGAACGGTCTATTGTTTTTACGAAAGAAAATGAGCCCCGCGTTGCGGGCTCTTCCGGGTTTACACCCAGCAGCCGCGGTTTTTCGATACGGTTTAAATTCAGACAGCTCGCGTCATCACCCTCATGGACCCGCAGCTGAACAAACCGGACACCCTCTTCCTCAATACCGCTCAGCCTGAAGTTTTTCCTGCCTGTATCGCTGTTCAGGTCATAGAGAACAGGCAGCGTTGTTTCCCCGTAAAAAGCGAACCCCCCTGTACCCGAAAATACCCCGGTCAATATCGAGGGAGCTTTTATATGGATCACCAGATCTGATGTCCCCAACGCCCCCTGCCATATTGTGCTCAGCCCGTACAATATGATCCGATTGTAGAATATTCCTGCAGCTGCCCCGGGGATGCTTCCGAAAAAAGCGATGACAGCGCCTTCGATTATAAAGATATATCTTACCCTGGATAGCGGGATCCCCAGTGCAAATAGCAAACCGGTTTCATCGGATCGGTGCTCGACACCAAAAATAAAAAGCAGACCTGTCCGCAGCCGGCCTGTCAATAGAGACTGTGGACCTGACAGTGAATGTCGAGGTCTCCTCTTCAAGAGCGCTTCGGGGGCCAGGGCTATAATAGGTCAATGACACAGTGCTGCCTTCGCCGATCCCGAGGTCCCCGGAGAGCCACTCGTTGATGATGATCTCGTCATCGTTCATGTCTTTAGGCACAAGCGGTTTACCGGGAGCTGAAACAAAAGAGTAAGGTGTGCTGTTTTTGCCTGAATGAATCGAATTGACAAAATAAGTAAGAATACCCTCCGGGTTGGCCCCGGTGTGAAAGGCCGCCTCCGCTGGGGGAGCAGGTGGTGAAGCTGGAATATGAAACCGATTTCCCGGTTCCTTATTTCAGCCAGTTTTTTTTCGGCAGTCCAGATAATTCCATGCTTCCCAGAGTAACAGGCCCTGAAGTAGGGTGGTCAAGGGTCCCCATGATATTTAAAAGAGTACTTTTTCCGGACCCCGCTATCTGGTTCCCTGTCTCATACTTCCATTTTAATTCGCCGTTCCCGGCGTCAAGTGCATAAAAAAGACCATCCATAGAACCGATGTACACTTTTTTTACGAGAAGGGGGAGGGCTTCGACCGGGCTGCCGGTGTCGAACTCCCAGATTTTTCCCCCATCGGCAAGTGAAAGGGTGTAGACTTTTCCATCCATGGACCCGAGGACACGCGGCCGCTGCCTATAACGGGGGATGACTTTATTTCGTCACCGGTCTTGAAAGACCAGAGCAGCTTAAGCTTTCCGGGAATGCCGCCAGCCGAGAGCAACCAATCCCCTCTGAAGATGGGCCAGCCCACGTCCTCGTCCCACTGCAGAGGGAACCCGGACAAAAGCACGAATGTGGAAAACACACTAATCCAAAT
The DNA here is from genome assembly GCA_011049595.1 of Spirochaetota bacterium. Lineage (GTDB taxonomy): Bacteria > Spirochaetota > B62-G9 > B62-G9 > DRHN01 > DRHN01. Next base: position 14,990 of record DRHN01000250.1, read on the forward strand.
AGCAACTATTAGAATATTTTTCTTTTTTGTTTTCATGATAATCCAGCGACCTTTGTCAGATCGTTGTGATCATTTTCCTGTAATACTCTTTAAATATTTCAGATAATCACTGTCAGTTGTCAATAGCAGCCAGGTGTTCTTGTCGAGAGTGTTCCTGTAGGTCTCAAGTGTTTTGATAAATGAGTAGAAATCAGGATCTTTATTGTAAGCCGCAGCATATATCCTTGTTGCCTCGGCATCAGCCTCACCAATGAGCTCCTGGGCTGTTCTATAGGCTTCGGAAGTGATCCTCTGAAGCTCTTTCTCCATCTGGCCTTCAATTTCCGCTTTTTTACCCAGCCCCTCCGAGCGGTATTTTTCGGCTATTCTTGTCCTTTCGGAGATCATCCTTTCATAAACTTTTATCCTCACTTCCTCAACATAGTTGATCCGCTTTATCCTCACGTCAACCAGGACGATCCCGTACTGCCCCACCTTTTCCGAGGCCTCTCCCAGTATCATGCGGGTTATTTTTTCCCTGCCCCACTCTATCTTGACCAGTACATCTTCGGACAGCGCCAGCTCAGCCTCAGCCATGGCCATCTCTCTGTTCGAGTTTCTGACTACCTCGAGCAGGACATAGCTCGTTATGGAATCCCTGGTGGCGGAATCAATGATATCGTCCAGACGAGCCTGGGCCCCATTCTCGTTTTTTACGGATTGGAAAAACTTCAGAGGATCGGATATCCTCCACCGGGCATAGGTGTCCACCCAGATATATTTCTTGTCCAGGCTCGGTATCTGGTTCGGATCGCCGTCCCATTCGAGAATACGCTTTTCAAATCTGTTAGCTTTCTCCACAAAAGGTCTCTTCCAGTGCAGCCCGGGATCATCCACGACCTCGCCTACCGGTTTCCCGAAACGGGTGATTATCACCTGTTCAGTCATCCATACCGTGTACAGGCCGCTGCTCAATACAATAAGGGCCAGAAAGGCTAAAATCCCAATCATTATGTAAGTATAGGTTGATTTCATTGCTGACCTCCTCTTTCCTCAAGGCGAAGCAGCGGCAGAAGCCCCTGCTGATCGGAATCGATAATGTACTTCCTATCGATACCGGGTAAAACTTCGTTCATGGTCTCGAGATACAATCTTCTCCTCGTCACATCCTTCGACAGGTTGTACTCCTTCCACATAGAGAGAAACGCGTTGGCATCACCCTGGGCCCTGTTGATCCTGTTGAGCGCGTACCCTTCAGCCTGTCTGATGGTCTTTTCGGCCTCGCCGCTTGCCTTGGGGATAACCTGATTGTAAGCTTCCCAGGCTTCGTTGACCATTCTCTCCTGCTCCTGTTTTGCTTCATTTACCTCGTTGAAAGCAGGTTTTACCGGGTCAGGAGGGTTCACATCTTTCAATTCCACAGTCACTACAAAAATCCCGGCATCATAGGAATCGAGTATATCCTGCAGCTGTTCTTTTACAGTCAACGATACTTCTCTTCTGGCCAGGATTATTACCTCGTCTACGCTGCGGTCCCCTACAACCTGGCGCATAACTGTTTCGGAAGCATCACGAATGATACTTCTTACGTTTCTGACCTTGTAAAGGTAGGCTGCCGGGTCGCTGATACGGTACTGGACAGTCCATTCCACAACTGCTGAATTCAGATCTCCGCTCAGCATCAATGACTCCTCGAGGGCCCTTCCCTTAACATATTCGGTCCTCACACCGGCTCTTACTGTCCTGAACCCGAACTCTTCCTTCTGAACAGATCTGACCGGTACTTTTACTACACGGTCAACACCGTAGGGTATTTTTGTATGGAGTCCCGGCTGGGTCGTATTTATATGCTTTCCGAATCGTGTTACGACCCCAACCTCATTTGTGCCTACCTGATAAAAAAGGGTAAACAAAAAGATAAGCCCCAGCACGCCAAGGATGACACCGATGACCACTCTTTTTACCATTGGACGCGGGTTAGGTTTTTTCCCGGTAGTCTTAACTGTTTTTTCCGCCCATTCCATATTAAACCTCCACTTTATTTTATATTTTTTGATTTTTTACTCAGCCGATGACGGCAACGCCAAGTAGACCAGATGATGCCGGGTTTACACGGCTCAACTGAAAAGCCCGGAGCAGCGCCAAAACTAAATAGCCGCAGACATGTTGTACATTACCAAATGTACTATTCGTTGCAGGAAATAACAACCTTTAATTTAAGCATTCATCGGCAATAAAATCTATTGAAGAAAGGTAATAGGAATATCACAGAAGCAGTCCGCTGTCTGACAGCTTGTATTTGTACGAATCAAGGTCCAGTCGATAGGTATTGTAAAACACGTTTCCGCTGTTCATCACGTACACCATGACAAATATGATGTCACTTGAGAAGCGGAATGAAACCTGCCTGAAGATAATGAGCGTCTTTTGTCAATGCGTCTTTTAGGTTTAAATTCTTCATGACAAGAAAACTAAAACAGTCTTGTAAATGCCCCCTCCATTACAGTTTTTTGGATCATTGAACTCGCTGAACTATGTTTATCTTCATTTTTTATGAGGAATGCAAATAATCCGCTTGTATCTAAAAACATATCATCAGCTGTATATTATTTCGTCCATTGCCTGATTGCTTAGGTTCTCGTTTTTGTCATCTACAATGCCGTCAAGTTGAAGAAAAGAATCATCCTTGCCAACTACTTTATCATGAATCGGCTCCAACCGCATTACTGGACGCCCACGATAGGTCATTACATTCTTTTTCCCTGTTTTAACCATCGTATAATATTTTCAGCATTTTTTCTAAATTCAACTACAGATATTTTTTTCATATGTTTCTTCCTGCTTCAAGTTATATCAACTTTAACCTATTTGGGAAGGGTGTTAGGAAAACTACATAAGTTGGAGTCCTTTTCACGATTAATACCCAACAAAAAATCGCCAGTAACCGCATCAACGCACATAACATGACCTCGCGGCCCTATGGTCACCACGTGCCTGTCGGTCACGGCCGGTATGGTGCGCGATATCCCGTAGTTTCGACCAGGCCCACCCCCCGGCGAATGTCAGGACCGGAAGAAGCACCAGAAGGATCATCAGCCTCCTGACGCCGGCGGCCCTGCTTTCCGGCACCACATCCGGCGTGGGGGCCCTGATGGCGCCAAAAGGGAAGGAGTCTTCACAAAGCCTGTACTTTGTGCACTCATCAGGCGTGATGGTCAGATGCCATCTGGAGAAACGGGACATCCATTTTAAAAGCACTACATTGGGGCAAAGATACCGGCAGTACGGTCTCGCGACGAACATACCGGCTACAAGAAAGCTGACCCCGAATATCAGCAGGTTAAAACCAGCGGCAAACCTGAAAAACTTCAGAAAAGGATGAAACCTGCACACGGTAAAACCCGCATTGGTTGCGGCGAAGAGCACAGCAAGGCTCAGGTGGATGTAAGGCAGCATTCCCAGGGTCCTTTCCAGCCACTCCGGCACCCTTACCGGCCACAGGATAAAAATGTCCTGAATAGCGCCGATCGGGCATACCCCGGCGTAAAAGATTCTGCCGAAGAACATGGCAAAGACGAGGGGCAGCGCGAAATATGCTACCGCGCGCCTCGTCCTTATCTCCGATGCGGCCGAGAAGTTCCCTGATTTGTCGAATTTCAAGATCACGTGATTACCGGCGTCAGCCACAAACGCATAGTCGTGTGTAACGGCGATCGAAGTGATGAGAGAAAACTCCCAGGGGTTTACTTTTTTGAGATTGCCCTGAACGGAGTTGGCAAGCAGCCGGTAGCCGAAAACAATTATCCCTGCTACAGCTGCGGTAATCACTATCCCCGACAGGATACGCTTGTGAATGTAAGAAGGCTAATGCTTCGAATACCCTTCCTTCCTCATTAATATAAGTATTAATTCTTATCTCTCTCTTTTCGATAGGTTGTTCTTGTTTTTTATTTAGAAAAACCTAGCAAAAACTCTCGATCTACGACATCAACGAAGCGATGTCCAGTGGGGGGAAGAGACTCAGCCCGGCTGCCATCTCCATAATCCTCAAAGAGGAAGGGTTCGCCCGGCTGCTGCGGCGGGCTGATGAGGAACGACCCTTGCGCCCTGGCCCTTGTGGCCCGAGGATTCAGAGAATCGCGTGTTCTGCTATGGCAACGCTGATTTACGTAAGGAGGAGCAGGCAGATGAGATCCTCAGATTCGTTGAGTTCTGGAAGAGTAGAACTGGAAAGCTCCCCGAGGAGCTTGTCTTCGACTCCAAGCTCACCACTTATGCCAATCTCCACAG
>DRHN01000251.1 GCA_011049595.1 Spirochaetota bacterium
CACCAATTACAAAAATAACAATATAAAATGTATTTATTTTTGTAACCAAATGGAAGATCCAGGGTATATAAGAGTAAATAAAAACTATTAAAGGGAAGGTGACAAAATGAAAAAGTTAATAATTTTGCTGGCTGTACTGTTTATGTTTATGTCAGTCTCTGTTCTCACATTTGCCGGTGGTAACAAGAGCACGGAATCTGTGGGTGACAATATTGGTGGGGACACTGGAGGCTCGGAAGAGGGAGATAAAGAGGAAGAGGAGATGTATCAAGACGGTTATGTGGCGGTAAATTCAAATCATATCCAGGAGCTTGGCGGCAAATCGGAGAATGCTTTTAAAGGGCTTGAAAATGCGGATACACATTCAAAGGCGGTAGAAAAATCAAACTCGGGTTCAAAATCCTTTAAAGCAAATTCGAAGCCAAAGCATAATAATAATGGTGGAAGCAACAAGGGTGTTAAGAATAATGGCAGCAATAAAGGTGGTAATAAAAACAACGGTAATAAAAATAAAGGAAACAACGGGAATAAAAATAAAGGAAAAAAATAATATTCATGTAATAAATATTTCATTGCTGTCATCAAACTCAAATCCCCGGCCGGCTTAAAAAGCCGGCCTTTTTTTTCTCTTATACCCTGTATTAAAATACCAGTTCAGCGCCTAAAATAAGCGGGGTTAGCCGTATTTCATTGTCATTAATCCGATACACGAATCTTGCTCCCCCTGTGAGCGGAACCGGAATAGTGAACAGGTTGAACTCGATCTCAAGGTCGAAACCCGCTGACTGATAATAGGAAGGGTCATTAGTGCTGCTGCTGCTGCCCATGCCGAAATCGTAGAATATGGTCGTATAAACGCGTTTCCAGTAAACAATTGCCCCGAGGGCGATATCCGGGTAAAAAAGCGGCATGGCATAGTTGGCCGAGGCTTTATATAATTTATCATGGAACACGTAGTCATAACCCCGCGGGAAAGGGATTTTGCTTGTGAAACGGTAGTTGTCCTCCTGCTGCCATTCAAATCCTCCCTGCAGGTAGAAGCTGTGATGTTTAAAGAGCCCCGGAAAATAAAAGGCGGCTTGTGTTGAAAGTAAAAGCCCTCTGTAATCCCCTGGAAGGGGCGTGTGGCTGAATGACCCGGTGAAGCCCTGCGCCCATCTTGGATAGAGGTCCCGTTGGGAGGCAGGCCCCCTTCGCCAGTATTCAAGACTATATGTAAGAGGCATTAGATAACCATTACCCGGTTCACCTGCTACGTAGGGTGCCTGTTTTCCTGTAATATTTACATATTCCGTATTCGCCCCTATCTGGATCGAGGAGTCGTATACACCGTTTGAAAAGTTTAAAGGGACCCTGAGACCGATCATACCGGTAGTCTCTGTCCAGCTGTAGCGTGTATAGCTGCCGTTTTTTTTATAATCCTGAGCACGTCCACCGTAGCTTGCCCCAAGGTCAATTACAGGTAAAAGGCCGGCATAGCTGATATTAAACCCCCCGCCAAAAACTCTTTCGTTGCGGTTGAACGCCAGCCCGGCCTTGATCCGGGCAGTGTTCAGCAGATCGTTTGAGACTATTTTTATGCCCAACTTGGTTCCGCTTCGCTGTAAAAAAGGTTCAGAAGTGCCCGATGTGTATTTGCTGGAAGCCGCGTTCAGGTCCGGGTCGGGCCAGATAGGGAAAAAACTCCAGGAGTGGATGTTGACCAGATGTTTAAACGGTTTGTAATCTTCTACATCGTATTGGACGTTTGGAACATCCTCCTCTTTTAAAATACTTTTACCTTGCTCCTGTTCGATGAGGGGTTCGTAATATCGAATAACGAGGTCCTCGATCTCTTCGAGCCCTACCCAGGATGAAGGATCAATGTCTGTTTCCGCGACATTCGATCCATCTGCCGTGTAATCCTGAAAGGCGAGTTTTGCCCCGTCCTTTGAAACAGCAGGCCCGTACGCACCGTATTTTCTTGAAGTTACCTGGTACTGCCGGCCGGATCCGATGTCTATTGCGTAAATGTTGTCTATACCTGAATAAGGAGAGCTGTACAATATGAAATTCCGGTAGAAGCGGGGTGAATCGATCCCTTCCCATGATTCAGGGATGATATCCTCTCCTGCTTTGCTTTCTACATCAACAACAGTTAGTGCTTCCCCCTTCATATTCTGCCGTTTAAAGACAATTCTTTTCCCGTCCTGAGACCATGAGGGCTGCATGATAAAATCATTGTCCGGATTCGGGAAACGTTTTACTTCAGCGCCGCTTTCTGCGTCCAGGATCACCAGCGAGCACACGCGTTCAGAGGTGTATTCAACAGCCGCCACCAGCAGTCCATCCGGCGATAAAGCCGGGGCATACAGTTTTGTTTTCTTTGTTATTTGTCTCTTTTTATGTGCCGAAAGATCGTAGATCACTATAACAGCATATTGCCGTGACAGCCACCGCGGGTCGGTCGAAAGCTCTGCCCACGCAATTTTACCGCCGCCATAGGAAATGTGATCGAGCGGTTTTATACTGATGATTTTTTTCTCACGGCCGTCCGGATAAAGACGGACCAGCACAGGGGTGTCCGCCTTTCCCCGCTTTAAGGCGATAAGAGAATCGTCATCGGTGTATTGTGCGTACTGATAGTTGGTCCACACCTTTTTCCGGGCGGTATTGACTGTCCTCGCTTCGGTTATTGTCACCTGATCGAGCTGCTCCTTCCAAAGGGTTTCCATTTCATCCATAGTCTCATCGTAGATCTGCCGGACGTTCTTGCCGGTTTCCTTTTTCAATGACCCGGAAAATCTAAAAGGTGACAGAGAAAAAAGTGTCGTTCGGTCTATTATATTGTCCCAGGCTGATGCCCCGTACCGGCGCCGGACATGGGTCACCATTAAATAGCCGAGTTTATAATGGTTTGGGAAATAATCCCTGTATGACCCAAGAGATGCCTTGTAGTAGGAATACCGCCTCCCCGAGAGCAGGTTGGCCCGTATCCCCATATCGAATTCAGGAGAACGCCCGCGGCCCGAATCTGTAAGAGCAGTTTCCATTGCTACCGCGTCGCCTTCCCAAAACCATGCTGGAACCGCAACGCTGGAAAGGAACCCCACGCCGCTCTCGCCGTACAGGATCCAGGCAATTCTTGAAAATCTCCTGTTGAACTTGTCGAACATTATCATGTGGCGGGTTTCGTGAACCGATAAGAGGCTGTACCATTCACCTGCCGGGCCGTTCCAGTATTGCGGAGGTAGATGAAACCACTCGGATTTCCGGGGTGCGACCATCACATAACCGTTGGATGCAACACCCTGGTTCGTCAGCATTACGGGCCAGCGTTTCTTCACTGTGCCCGGATGCAGGGTTTTGACAAGCGGGGAGTATAAGTGCTCAAGCGTGTTTGCCACACGCTGGGCATCTTCAGTCAGCTCCTCCGGGAAGATCAGGTCGAAGTGAGGCGTTCTGATATTTTTCCAGTTTATACCCGGGGGGTTCTGGTGACCTCCAATAAGCTGGGCCTTGACTGTAACAGGTATACTTATCAAAGTCAAAATTGAAAACAGGATCAATAGTTTTTTCATTTCTTTGCCCTTCAAGTTTGAAAATACATATTTTAAATATTCCCTTAATTTTCCCTTCATTGTTAATATCTATGTCAATATCTCTCAAACCGGATCATGAATTCAGCGCCTGATCGAGATCGGCGACCAGATCTTCGACGTGCTCAATGCCGGCGGACAGCCTCAAAAGCGAGTCGGTGATACCGACGCGTTTCCGTTCTTCGGCAGAAATCTTTGCGTGCGAGGTGGTTACAGGGGAGCAGATGGTCGTTTCGACCCCGCCCAGGCTCCCGCCAAGGTGCCGCGCCGTTGTGCGGATATGCCGCGTGTTTTTACTCGATGTAACAGCGATGCCGCAGCAGATATCACTGTGTCCTCCAAGGTATTTTGTGCCGCTGTGCACAACGATGTCGATCCCGAGCTTGATGGGGTTCTGGTTTACAGGTGTCGCGAATGTGTTGTCGATGATCGATGTAATGCCCCTGGTTTTCGCGAACCGGGCCACCTTGCGTATGTCGATAATATCCATCAGCGGGTTGTTCGTGGGGGATTCTTTCACTATGACCTTTGTGCGGTCATTCACGATGCTGCACACAGCATCGGAGCCCGTGGCAGTAAAATTATAGTGTATGCCGAGCCTGTCGAGCAAATAGGTAGCGAAAGCATGGGTGCCGCCGTAAAGCGCGTTGCGCATCACAACATGGTCCCCGGACCGGGCAAATGACATCACCGATGTACTCATTGCGGCCATACCGGAGCTGAAAAGAACACCGTCTTCCGTTTCTTCGAGAGCTGCCAATTTATTTACAACTACATCCCGGTAGCTCCCGGTGTGCACGCACTTTGTTTCTTTTTTCATTAGGTTACTCCTCTTTTGAAAAAATCAATTTTAAAATGTGTTAAAACCCTCAGGGCCCTAATGTGGGCAGGCCGCATTCTTGATTTTTAATATTTTTTCTTGCAAACTAAAGTTTGTGCCCAAAAAACAAGAAAATTGGTATTAAGGTACTACGCGTCGTCCGGTTCTTTCATGTCAAAATGAACCTGATAATGCTTTTATCAATGGAACTCATCCCAGTTTAATTAGTTTACCCTCCCTGGAAGATCTGTAAGCAGCCTCGACTATCCGCACGTTCTCCATGGCGGTCTCGCCATCAACTACAGGTTCTTTGTCATGCAGGATACAGTCAACGAAGTGGTCTACTTCGTCCTGGAACATCTTCGGATAAATGTGGGGCTCCTGCCTGTCAGGTTTGAAACAGCCCCACCGGCCGCCTATTTTATACTGCACTTCGGAGGGGAACACTCTTGCGTATCCTTTTGTCCCGAACAGCTGCGTGCACGCCTCCGGACCATCCGCGTAAGGGTGGTTCTGCCCCGATTCTATTATCGATACCGTTCCGTTGGAAAATTCGACAACCACTACGGCAAAATCGTCGATATCATAGTCTCCATAAACTGTGTCGACTTTAGCGTACACGCTTCTCGCCGCAGGGTCGTTCAGAAAGTACCGAGCAGTGTCGATCGCGTGGATCCCGACGCTGAGCAGGGCCCCTCCGACCGCGTATTTTTTTTGCAGGAACCATCCCGAAGGGGCCGAACGGATATAGACAGCATATCCCTTTGTTTTTACGATTTTTCCAAGTTTTCCGGAATCGACTGCTTGTTTGATAAATTTTATTTCAGGATGAAATCTCCACATGTGGGCTACCTGCAGCTTTACATTCGCAGCGCGGGCAGCGCTGATTATTTCTACACACCCCTGCACGCTGCCGGCCATAGGTTTTTCTATTAAAACATGCTTTTTCTGTCCGAGCATGGCAACTGCCGCCGAAGGGTGGAACACGTCGGGAAGGCATATACTCACGGCATCTATCGTACGGTCCTCTGCTGCTTCATTATAATCCGTGTAAATCTTTTTAATGCGATGATCGGGTTTATGACGGCGTACGAATTCGCTGCTCTCCGGAAGCCAGCCGGCCCATTTCCAGGGCCCGTTAACAAAACGATCAAGATTATTTCTGTTGGAATCGCAAACTGCCGTGACTTC
>DRHN01000252.1 GCA_011049595.1 Spirochaetota bacterium
GGTGGCTCAGCATTATAATTTTTTATTATCCGCTGACTGTTTCCGGATCACTCCTTTTCATTCTTTCATTGATTCTCCTGGGCAGGAGTTACGCGAAAGGCAATCCCTACGGAATATTACTGTCGCTTTCTGCCGTTATTGTACTCTTTTTAATGTCAGCCGCAGGGAGGCTTCAGGCAGTGAAGGTAAGAGACGCCCAGCCCCAGTGGGAATCTACAGGGGGACTTTTTGCGGAAACCGAAAAAACATATCAGCTGTTTCATGCCGGCAGAATAAAAACCTTCTTTTTTTACCGTTTACACGTAAAAGTCAGCGGCCGGATGACCATCGGCAGGGATGCAGGTATCTACATTTCCCGTGAGGAGACAAGTTCCGGTAAAGGTACTATTCAGGTCCCCCTGTTTTTCCCGGTAGCCGGAGAATTTAACGCAAAAGGTTCCTTTAAAGTGCGTGATATTTTCGGGCTTACGCGCGCGCGTTTCAGTACTGATCAGGAACGAAAATTGATCATCCAGCCGGCCCCATTTAAGGGCGGCAGACCCTATCGGTTTGAAGCAGTGGGCGGTTTCGAAGAAAAGAACAGGCTGAAAAGCTCGGACGAAGAGCGCTACTACATGCGTGAATATATCCCGGGAGACCGCTTCAGGGATATAAACTGGAAATCTTCAAGCCGTCTGTCCGAATTGATCACAAAAACATCACCCTACACACAGGAAAAAACAAAAACTATTCTGATCGATTTCAGGCATTTTAAAAGGACCCCGTCCGAATCGCCTGAATCCATTGCCCACCTCAATCAATTAAAAAGCTGGCTGCTGTATTTTCTGAGACAGGTAAAAAATGAGAACTCCGGGTATATTTTCCGTGTGAAAACAGGTGCAGATATTGTAGAGCTGGAAACAGCGGAGGACATCGATCATTTCAGCATTGCATTGAGTTCGCTATTCTTTCAAGCAGAACCCTCATCCAGTCCGGCCGAGCCCGGGATAGACGATATTTTTATTTTTTCAACACCCTTCGATATATATCTTCACAGGGTCATTGCCCGGTATCAAAAAGCAAATATTTGCGTGTTTCGAACAGTTTCAGGAGACAGGGTTTCGGGAAACAAAGTTCAAAAAAACATGCCGCCCGGAAACATGATTTCAAGGAACAGGGCTTCCGGCAGTAATAAAAGGGGTGCGGGGAAAACGTTCCACCTTTTGAAGTCTTCAGCAAAAACCCCCGGCCACCTGCCGATTCCGGATCGCTGGGTTCTGGTAAGGGACCGGGATTTGAAGGCACGTGATATACGGTTGCCGCCGGGCTGCAGACTTGAAGAATATCCCGTAAGGGCAAAAATATTTTGATAAGCGCAGGGTAGGTCCGGATCATGCATATCTTATTTTTTACAAGGCTGTTTTTGTATGTCCTCGCCTTCAGCCTTCCCGTCATTCATCCGTCGGTTGTTGTCCCCTATGACCATATAGGGTGGTGGATGTGGTTTTTTCTTGTACCGGGGGAAATGTTTATTGGGTTTTACCTCGCGCCTCCGCGTTTGCGCGTCCTGCCCTGGCTGGTGTCGGCGGCAGGTTTTCTGCTGGTTACCACTTTTGTCATTTCAGGGTTCAGCTCCTATACCCTTTATGCAATAATTGCGGGAAGCGTGGTCTTTCTTTTAACCGTGCTCATCTTCAAAGCGGGCACGCGCGGTCACATGCTCGCGGTCATTGAACAGTTCTTCATCGGTTTTTTGTATTATAAACTATTAACTTTTTCAAGATCGTCTGAATCTGCGGCAGCAGCGAGTGCGGGTTTGAACAGGGTGATAACGATCCTCATTGTCCTCGCTTTTCTGGTTCACGGTGTAGTTATCTACAAAGCTGCTTTCCACGGCGGGAAAAGAAAAAGAAAATATCATGAAATATTAATGTTTATCGTTGTCACGGTACCCCTGATCCTTGTAATCATACTGATCCTGCCTGAAAATTTTGTATCTCATTCCGTGGTTTTAAACCTGTTCAAACCCGAACCGAAACCAAAACCGATACCTCTTGCGGATGAGGGGGGGGATATATTCGGGGGTAATCTGCAGACCCGGAACTGGATGGATGGACCGTGGATGAGGGAACGGGGGCCAAGCGGCAGGAGGCCCGGAGACTACATGGGGGAGAACGGGAGGAGGGGAGACCCGCGCGACAGCGATTCGTTCCCGGGGCAGGGCCGGCTCGAAGGTATACCCGCCGACGATTGGAACAACCAGCGGACCGGGACAGGAGGTGAAAACAAACAATACGCTGTCATGGTGGTCGCAACCACTCTCGACCGCGTGTACGCTGCAAATGCCTATCACGGCCGATTTGACAAGGAGATGGGATTTATGCTGTCCGGGGATTCATACCTGGAATCCGAGCTGAACGAGCTTGCCTATACCCGGCTGCTGGATACGTGGAAGAACAGGGAAAACAAGCGTGATTTAATGCGGTATCCCGGTGAGGTTTTCTATCTATCGACAATTCCTGAACGTGTATTAGCGTACAGGCCGTTGACTATCGAGCCCACGGTTTTAAACCGGAAGTACCACCCTTTTGATTATTCCTACCGTTCGGTTTCTTTGATCAGCGGTTCGGGTCCTCAGGAATGGTTCGAGGTAAGGGGGCTTGATGATGAGGAAAAAAATTATTTAAGCAATTATCTCGAGGTCCCCCTGTCCGGCGAGGTCAGGGATGCATTTGAATCATATTTAGAAGACGAGGTAGGAGAAAAGGAAGGGTACTACGAAAAGATACTGGGAATATTTAAGAGTTTTTCAAGCTTTCAATACGAGCTCGGGTTTACCGATGATGTATCGATAGGCAAGATGGAAATGTTTCTTATGCAAACAAGGCAGGGGGACTGCACTGAATTTTCCAATTCCGCCGCCATTTTAGCCAGGATGTCAGGTGTTCCCTCCCGTGTCGTGAACGGTTACCTTGCCGCGAGGGAACTTCAGACTTTCGCCCATATTAGGGCGTTAAGGATGTTGAGGGAAGTTATCGACCCTCTCAAAAAATTTCCTGTTCGGGATCTTTTCCTTGTTACTACCGCACACCGTCATTCATGGGTCCAGCTGTACATGCCCGGATACGGATGGGTCGATTTTGACCCGGCTTCCTTCGCTATACCCCCTGTCGGGTTCGGGGACCCCAACTCCATGGATGTGGTTATACCGCTCATACAGATAGAAGAGGAAAAACCCGTTTTTGAATTACCCTGGTTGTTGATCCTGCAGGGACTGGCCATGGCGCTGTTCGGTATGATCGTGGCGCTCTATGTATTCCGTTTCGGTAAAGAGCTGCACCTAAGATACCTTTCCGGAGGGCGCAGCCTCCGATCTTTAAAAGCGATCTACAATTTACTCTTATTAAAACTATCGTCGAACGGATACACATTAAAAGAACCATCCAGGACACCGCTTGAGTACGCTGAGAGATATCCCGAATTAAACCGTTTTGCATCTCTTTACACGGATTTACGCTACCGTGAAAGCTACAAACCGGGCGAGAAAAACATGCTGTGGGATGAAATGCTTCAAAGCTACAACGAAGCGGTGAGCAGCTGTAAAAAAACCGGGCTCCTATACTCTTTCAGACGCCTCTTCAGTCTCAGGGGGCTTTACTACTTATGGTGAAGAGAAAGACGATCATCCGCGCACTGTGCTTTATTTTTCTTATCAGTATACCGGGTACGCTGATAACTTCCTGCGGAAACAGGTCTGACTGGATCATGTTCAGGGGTGAACAGGGAAGAGGGGTGAGCTCCAACGCGATCCATCCGCCCCTCGGCATCAAATGGAAACTGAGGCTGCAGCTTGAAGACAATTCAACTTCCTCTTTCAATCCTCCTATTGTAAAGGGGGACACGATATATTTCGGAGCTCCCGACGGGAATTTTTATGCCCTTGATATAGAAAGTGGTTTCATGCGGTGGGTTTTCAACTCTGAGGGCATCATAAATTCGATCCCCTTTGCCGACGAAGAAAACGTGTACTTCGGGTCGAATGACGGAAAGGTGTACGCGGTTTCCCAGCAGGAGGGGCGCGAGGTCTGGTCTTTCCAGACAGAAAGCACAGTGCAGTCGATTATTGTAAGGTACAGGGACCTTTTAATATTCGCGAGCGACGGCGGTTCAACATATTTTGTCTCACCCGACGGGGAACTTCAGTATAAACTTCCAAACCCGGTCTGGCATTTTTCGGCTTTCCAGGTTTACGAAAACGTTGTGTACTTTGCGCCCGGTCCTGAAAACAGGCCCTTCAGTATGGGTGCCTTTGACCTGGACCTTATGTCATACATATGGATCCTGGATACAGCGGCCATGAGGGCAACATGGTATTCATTCCCGGCGCTCAAGGATGATTATCTCTTCTTTTCAACCTGCGTAAACCGCGATGAGAACTGGGTGCTGAATTATTACGCGTACAACAGGGAGGACGGCACGCTTTTATGGAATTACAACGACGAGTCGATCTGGGGTGATATGGTCGCGCTTGATCCGAAAACCTTGTTCAATCTGAACCTGAAGCTTCTTGACTATCTTGCACCTGCTATCTGGAAGGATACTGTGATTTATACAAGCGGCGATTCGGTTGTCAGGGCTTTTAATAGTAAATCGGGCATTTTAAAATGGACAAGGCATTTTGATTTTGCCACTTCGAGCGCCCCGACAGTTGCCGGTGACCGGATATATTTCGGGCTCAGAGGAGATGATTCATCTCCCTACGGGCAAAAACCGCGCCTGATCTGTATATCGGTCAGGAATGGAAAAAAACTCTGGGAAATGGAGCTGGAAGGGGTTCTGTTGAGCGCGCCTGTGATAGCCGGAAGGTGGCTTATCTTCGGTACCGACGCGAATATGTTCTATGTTCTTGAGGAGCTGTATTAAGCCCGATATCGCTGCCAAAAAATAACCTGCAAAGAAGGTGGCTTTTTTTACTTTTTTGTTAAAAGTTCCTTTTCGATCCGTTTAATCTCTTCCTCAAGGTCATCGATTTCGGTTTCACGTTTAACGTCCTCCTCCGAAGAGTTTATGGAAGAACAGTACGCTTTTGAACGGGAATCAACAAGAGCCTTGAGTCTCAGAACTTTTTCTTCCAATTGCGGTTTTAAATCACTCATTATTTTCTCCTTTACAACATGTAATAGTTAAAAAATAGCAGTATAATTATCTGTTAGCAATAAAAAACCCCCCCATCCTGCTCGGTGTGACCTTTACTTTTTGCTTCATATCGTATATATTTCAAGTGAGTTTAAATTGATGCATGATGTTAATAAAACTCGATTAATATTACAGAGGTAAGGGACGATGGAAGAAGTCTTTGACAAACTGAAAGAGCTTCAGGATGTTTTATTAAAAGAGTTTGACGTGGAGACTGAATTAGAAGAAATTCCCAAAGAGCTGAACGCGATTAAATGGAAATTTCAGAGGATCGAAAGGACCATTAAAGAAAATGAAAACAAAAAAGAGCACCTGAATAACAGGGTCCGGGAATTAAAAAAAGAAAAAGAGGAATATAAACAAAACAAGGAAAAGTATGAAAGTCAGATCCCTCTTATAAAAACCCAGAGAGAGTACGAGGCAATTACAAACGAGATCGCTCAGGTTGATGAGAGACTTGAAATAGTTGGAGAGGAAGGACAGAATGCTGCCAGGGAAATTGAAGATATTAACCGTATCATCGAAGAGAACACCGGGCTCCACGCTGAATTGGAAGAATCCATTGGATCTCAGGACAAAGAAGTTCAGAAACAGCTGAATGAAAGACAGAAGGAGCTCAAGAAATTCCTAAAGGAAAAAGAAAAGATATCAACAGGTCTTGATGAAGAAACTATTTATAAGTTTGAAAAGATAGTCCGGAAAAAAGAAGGTATCGGTATAGTATCGATAAAAAACGATGTGTGCATGGGCTGCAACATCATCCTTCCACCGCAGTTTATCAATGATGTGAGGAGAGAGGAGACAATAATTTTCTGCCCTAACTGCTCCAGGATACTGTACTATTTTGAAGAGCACCAGGAAGATGAGGAACTTCTGGTATAGAAGGCTGAAATAAGGTGCTTTGCTCGAATCGAGGTGCATCTTTTTTTACATGACCGGGGACTTTGATATTGTGCAAGATATATATTGACGGCGGATCACGGGGAAATCCGGGAGAAGGCGCAATCGGATTTGCCGTCTTTAATAATGAAAACAGGGAAGTGTTCAGGTTTGGAAAGAAGATCGGGCCGTGCACCAACAATTACGCTGAGTATAACGCTCTTATTGAAGCGCTTGAATATGTGGTAAAAAACCGTTTATCAGGAAATAAAAATGTTGATATTTATTCGGATAGTGAGCTGCTGGTCAAACAGATGAACAAATTATATAAAGTGAAAAGCGGTAATCTGCTCACTCTTTTTAAAAAGGCCAGGCACGTAATTGAGAATGATGACAGGATCCGGATAATGCACATTAACAGAGAAAAAAACCGTACCGCCGACTGGATCGTAAACAGGGTTCTCGATGGGAAACACTATGAGCTGACCTCATGATAATCTTGAAGTTATTTAAATTATAAAAAACATGAATTAGTCGAACAAGCTCGAAGTAGTCACCAAGAACTAATTAGTCGCGGTAAAACGGCTCAATAAATATATAAACAGACCTGTAGATCGGTCGCGGGGGTAGTTTGTCCTCGAGGAAAGTCCGGGCTCCTAAAGGGTATGGTGCTGGGTAACCCCCAGGGGGATCGTTCCCGAGGTTGATCTTGAAGGCTGACGCTTTAGACCGGCCGTGCCGGCCGGTTGGGGCGGATCAGCTGTTTGGATCGACAGGGGACAGGTTCTACGGAAAGTGCCGCAGAAAATATACCGCCTGATATTTACTAAAGGTAAGGGTGAAAAGGTGAGGTAAGAGCTCACCGCCTGAAATGGCGACATTTCAGAGGCTGGTAAACCCCGCCAGGAGCAAGGCCAAATAGAATGGCTCAAAGTTACCCGCTTTTGCCAAATGGGTAGGCCGCAGGAGGTGTTAGGGCGCCGAGCGCTGAACGACATCCCAGATAGATGACCGTTGGAACAGAACCCGGCTTACTGCAGGTCTGTTTTATTAAATCAACTGACAAATATGGTTAAATTCCGTTTAAAAGAGAAAATTCCTCTTGATGCAATAGACAATAAGTCTGATAAATACTCTCTTGAATACAGTAATTCAGATTTTGATGATATCAGGCTTAAAGAAGAGCACTCAATTGCCAGCGCTTACGGACTTTTATACCCTCCCGTTTTTGTATTTGAATCCGGCCGATATGTGACGACAGCAGGTAAAAGGATAATAGCAACCTACAAAAAAATAAACAAAGATGTTCCTTCCGGATTGATAATCGACAGGTCAGACGATAAATACGATTTTCTAAAATTCCTTATACATATGAAAAAGGAGTGCACAGATTTAAATGTGATCGAAAAATCGAACGCCTTAAAAAAGTGTTTCTGCCTCAGAGGGAAAGTCGAAGAAGAAATAGCGGTACTGCTGGGGGTTCCGAAAAATGAGATGATCATTCAGCATTACATCGACCTCGCCGACGCTTCGGAAAATATAAAAACATTGATTTTGAGCGGGAAACTGCATGAATACACAGCCTTTGAGATCTTCAGTTTTATGAAAGAGGAATGGGACCTGCTCGCGGATTTTATTTCAGCCCTTTTTTTGGGGACAAAAAAAAGAAATAAAATAATTAACATGATTTATGAAATATCTCAAAGGGAAGAAACAGGTGTAAAGCCGATCATTGAAACTGATGAAATAAACGATATTTTGAATAGCATTGCTGATCCTCCCTATATTGGGGAAAAGATTTTCACCTGCATTGAAGAAATGAGATACCCTGCTATTTGCAAGTACAGAAAAAGTTTTTATAAACAGTTAAAAGATGTGGGGTTTGATAAAACCATGCAGTTTGTTGTCCCCAGGGACTTCGAGCTCAGAGAGTTCAAGCTGACATTTGCATTTTCTTCTGCTGAAGATTTTAATGAGCAGATAATGAGATTGAAAAAGATCGGGGAAAGTGGTCCGTTCCAAAAACTCATGGGGGTGAAATAACAGCACGGTGTTATTATAATTCAGCTAAATTCCTGTCTATGATATCCAGTATTTCCAGGAGGTCATTTTTTATTTCTTCGATATGATCATTGACCCTGTTGTTTTTTTTTCCCAGGAGGATTTCCCACAGCACTTTCTTTGCCCCTGGAATACTGTAGCCTTTTTTGTACAACAAGTCTTTAATTTTATTAACAATAAAAATATCCCTCTCTGTGTACAATCTGTGCCCTGCCTTGTTCTTTACAGGCTGAAGAAACGGGAACTCTTTTTCCCAATACCTGAGGATGTACGATTTTACACTTGTTTTTTCTGAAACATCACCAATGGTGTAAAATCCGATTTTATTGCTTTCTTTTTCCAATTTTATTCTCTTCGCCTTGAAAAAGCCGTTTAATGTTCGAAATGTGCCTGATATAAACAGCAATAAAGAGGAGTGCCGCAAATATTATCGCCCAAATGTTTTTTTCTTGATACCTGTGAAAAAGAGTATTTGAGATCAAAAACACGGCAGCGGCAGTAAGTGAACCCAGAGAGATATATCTGAATATTAATACGACAACTGAAAATGCGGTTACACAAAAAATGGCTGAATACGGGTTAATAGCCAGGGCAACTCCCAGTCCGGCAGCCACACCTTTGCCACCTTTGAATTTTAAAAACGGGTTGAAAGTGTTGCCCAATATAACACTGATTCCCAAAAGCATCCTGAACAAAGAGGGGGATTCAAAATAGTTTGAGAGGAAGTATGGGATTGCGAAAGCTTTGCCTGTATCGACCAACAGGACGACGATTCCTGAAAAGAGGCCGGCTACACGAAGAACGTTGGTAAATCCGATATTCCCGCTTCCAAGATTTCTGATATCTTCTTTTCGGGTGATCTTCAGCAAAAGATAACCTGTAGGTATTGTCCCGACAAGGTAGGATAGTATCAAAATAATAATAGCTTTATACATTATTTGCCTATCCTGAGAATCACATCAAACGGTACGCCTTTTAAATCAAATTTTTTTCGTATCAAGTTTATTATAAAGCGCTTAAAATTTGTATTACAATCGTTTTCTTTACCGACAAAAAGTTCAAAGACCGGCGGCGCGGTTGACTTTTGAAACCCGTATTTTATCCGTGAGCTTCGCAGTTTGTGGTCCTGTAACAAAGAATTCAACTCGTTTGTCCTGATTTTTTTGTTATAATTATTATACACAGTTAAAATATTTTTCAACAATTTTATTTTATTATATCCTGTTTTTGCGGATATCGGGACCAATTCTGAAAAAGATATGTGGGGAAAAAAATAATAAAAATCTTTTTTAAAATTCTGGAACTGGATACCCTTTTCTTTTGCAATGTCCCACTTGTTGGCGGCAATTATTATACCTTTCTTTTCTTTGACTATCATTGAAGCGATCTTCTTGTCCTGGGTGGATACCCCTTCAACAGCATCTA
>DRHN01000253.1 GCA_011049595.1 Spirochaetota bacterium
CTTCAAAGCAGGACCCTGCCGACTTTCTCGATCAGCAGGAGACTAACAAAAAGATCATGCAGGCAATTGACTCCCTTCCAAAACAGTTCAAAAAAGTGATAATTCTATTTTATATGGAAAACATACGTGTTACGGAAATTTCCGAGTCTCTCAATATTTCCAGGGAAAATGTCAAAATACAGCTTTACAGGGCACGAAACCTTCTGAAAGAATCCCTTAAAGAACATTATACAGTCAACCCATAGTTACTACCGAAAATACGCCTAATACTGTTCATGACCCTGGTATGCTATTTCTTGATAATTTCCAGCAGGTTATCGATATTATATTTCTCTGCCATTGTTCGTATAAGATACCGAAAAAGAATATAAAATCAACACTGAATAAGAGCGTCAAAACCCGTAAGTTCATGGGCCTTCTTAATCGCAGGTTTCTAAGAATCCCGCTCAATCCGTGCGGATCTCGATACCTTCTTCGTTTATCTCGAAAACTTTATTTTTTAAACGATCACCGTCCGGTTCCATGGTTTCCAAAAATACCGGCCGCTCCCACAGGAAGAATATGTGCTCAAGGGTCCTATTACAGTGTTCTATCTCCAGCGGCAGGCTTTCATAATTGTGGTGCAGTAAAAGCTGAAGACTGCCGCGATAGTTACCGTCTATCACAAGTATTCTGGGTATTCCCCAGTTCATCAAGCTCTTTACCATCGTCTGTTTCACTTTCATCCACTCTGTTTCTGCAACAACCGTTTCGTAATGGGTATGTTTATCCATGTCCTGGTAGATGTACAGGTCAAGGTTGTCTATCACCTCTTTTGTCAGGAACTGATCAACAAAAAACCAGTCCATGTGGGTCCGGCGGACATTAAAAACTTTTTTAACGCCCTCCATGAGACCCAGGTCCCAGTTTTTCTTTTTGTTCGCATTATCACATTCTTCATAAGCCTGCCCGAAGCGGCCCTTGTTCCACCGGTCCTCTATATTGCTGAACATTGAATAACCCAGCAGGTACGGGTTGACCATACGCGGGTTGTGGGCTTTTACACGGGCGTTGTAAAGATTGTAATAACCGTGCTCTTCAGCACTTAAAAATTTCTCAGTGAACAGGCGCTGCATGATTTTTTCATGCCAGAATGTAGCCCATCCCTCATTCATTATTTTGGTCCGGCGGTAGGGCATAAAGTACTGCGCCTGAGTGAGAATGACGTTAAGTATATCCTTTTCGTACTCCATCATCTGTCTGGGGGAATGTTCGATAATATACCCGAGAAGATCGACCGTCGGTTCGGGGGGGGTCTTTTTACGAAGCTTCTTTTTCTCCTCCGAAGAAACCTCCTCCGGGGCAGGCAGAAGGTCTTCGTACTCACCCCCAGCCGGCACAGTCTTTGCCCAGCCGTAAAGTCTCTCTCTAGCCTGCTCTTCTGTTTCAGGATGCCTCTCTTTATCCGGATCGACGTTCCACTGGATTGACACTCCCGCGTCTATAAGTTTTTCTACGGCATTTTTGTCGTAGTCCTTTTCATACTGCCGGAAACGAGCTGCCGCTCCCGACGCGTAAGTTATCATATCACGCCGGGTCATCTGGAAATGTCTGCTGTTTTTCATGAAATCGTTGTGCGCGTACACGTGGGCCATCACCATCACCTGGATCGCAAAAGGGTTGGTTTCCATGATATAAGCCCTGCAGGGGTCGCTGTTGAATACGACCTCGTAAGGAACGGCATATCCGTGCTCGTGTTTTGTTCGTTCAATCTCATAGTCACGGCCGAAGCTCCAGTGGGAAAAATTTACAGGCAGCCTGTATGCCATTATTTCAAGCATTTTTTGGGCAGGCACAACATCGAACTCCTGGGGCATGAAATCAAGCCCGAAATCCCGGGCGATCCCCTGGATCAGTCCATCTGCTTCATTGAGTCTGTTTAAATCTACATTTTTCATGCCAATACCTTTCGATTGGCTATTTTGACTTCAGGAAAACTTTCAGAGCGGGATACAGGTCATCTTTTGATTGAATGACCACTCCCAGGAGAGGTGATTTCGACCACTCTCCCTCGAAAAAAACAAGACCGTTTTGTCCGGATTTTTTCAGTGATAAATCTTTCCGTAAAGCCTCCATCAGCACTGAAGCAGAGTACTCGGTTTGTATTTCACCGTACCCGAATGTGGCCACTCCCCTGTCCATCACCGACTTGAGGGACTGTATCGTTCTATCGACATCCCAGTCCTCTCCGTCTGAAAAATGAAAGGGGTACACATTCCACCTGGCTGTCGGATATTCCGCGTCTATAAGCTCTGAAGCGAGGTCGTAGGCAGAGTAGCATTGGGTCCCGCCTGATTCCCCTTTGTGAAAAAATTCGTGTTCATCCACAAGTTTTGCTTCCGTTGTGTGGGCAATAAATCGGATATCAACAGTTTTGTAGATTGTCTTGAGAAATGACAGCATCCAGAAGAAAAATGAGCGGGCAATGTACTTTTTCATTGTGCCCATGCTGCCCGACACATCCATCATAGCGATCACGACGGCATTGGACTGGTATTCAATATCTTCTGTTAAAGTGCGAAACCTTAAATCCGAGCTTTTCAGGCGGATTTCCGAAGAATCTCCCGCTTCAGGCATAGGTCCCGGCGACTCGAGCAGCCCGGCGGCCTTAACCATATCGCCCTCTGCAAGGCCAAGTGCAGCCCTGCATTCCGCCTCATTCCTCCCGGTTTCGCGCATGAGCTGGGATACAAGCACCTCCGTCCTCTTTATCGCCTCCTTGATAGACCTCTTCTTGTCAAGCCTCGGCCGGATTCCATGCTTTTCGATCGAATCAAAGGTCCAGCCCTTTGGTATGACCGCCTCCCTCACTTCCTTCTGCTTGAGGTTGGGCAGACCCAGGTCCTGGAGCATCATTTCGATAAGCTCTTCGAGCTCTATTTCTGTTTCAAGATAATCTACTCCCGGTTCGTCGCCCGGCTGGCCCGGCTGGCCCTGGCCGGGCTTCGGCCGCCTCCCCAGTATTTTTCCCTTCTTCCGCTCACCGCTGCCAAAACCACCGCTCAAACCCCTGGTCTGCCCGTGAATGAACTGGTAGCTTTTGACCCCGCGAATGGGCACCTTGACCATTTTGTCCCTCTTACGGGTGATTATCGCTTCATCGCTGATGATATCGGGCAGGTTTTTACGTATCGCCTCTTTGACTTTCTCCCGGTGCCGGGCAGCGTCGGCACGCCCTCTCGGCGCTGACTCATAATCAGGCTTGATCACAGCCATGGGGGGTCACTCCTCTTTTCTGAGCATTTCACCAACAAAATCAAGCAGCGCCTCAGCGCACACAGGACAGTACCCTTTCTCCAGGAGCTTGGTCACAGCCTCTTGTTTGTGTTCCTGGGTTTTGGGGTCTTTTTTAGTTTTATCTGCCAGGGTGAGAGAGACTATATTTTTCAGATCCGTTATCAGCTTCTTTTCAATGGCCTCCTGCAGAGGTGTGTAGCTCTTGAAATCGAACTCTTCCCCCCTGTCTATGGAATCCGACTTGAAAACAAACAGACCCTGACGGAACTCGCTCTTAGCACCATCCGATATACCTATCATTTCCTCGATGGAACGCATGAGCCTTTCATCGGGATCCTGCTCATCCTGGGTTACAGGATCCATGATCTTTCTTTTCAAACAAAAAGCTGTGGCATTCTTCATATAATTATCGAACAGCGCCTGGGCCTGGTCCTCATAGGCAAAAAGAAAAGCCTTGTTTATCTCCTTTCTGGCCTTTTCACGGTATTCCGAGACCACGCTCCCTTTTTCACCGATGAGCAGGTCCATGTACCTGTTTTTCTCTTCATCTGTGAACCCGATATGATGATCGAACTGGTGCTTTAAAGCTCTTATCACAACAACGGGGTTGATACAGGCACTGCCGTTTCTTGCGCCGCCAAGGCCGATGTTCAGAGCGTTCATGATGAAACGGGGGCTGATACCAGTCATCCCTTCTGCCTTTTCTTTGCCCTCCAGCCAGAGCTTTTTGACATCGACAGGGTCTTTTTCTTTCTCCATGATGGCTTCCCCGTTGTAATACTTGGCCTTTTTGATCATGTCGGGGCACATAGTGGACGGGGAAAGACGCGTCAGCACGGCAAAAAGACCGGCCATTTCAAGAGTCAAAGGAGCTATGTGGATCTTATCGTGAAACTCGCTCTTCGAGATAAGCTTGTGGTAAATGGCAGCCTCGTCTCGCATTCGCAGGTTGTAGGGCACGTAGATGGGATACATCCTGTCATGCAGGGCCTCGTTTTCCTTGTTGGTTTTGAATTTCTCAAACTCTGTCTGATTTGTGTGGCTCAGGATCACCGTGTCCACATAGGTCTGGGGAAAACCCGGCGCCTTTATCAATTGTTCCTGGGCCACGGTGATCAGTACGTAGTGGAACTTGATATCGCATTTGAGTATCTCGATGTATTCTATAAGCCCACGGTTGGCTATCTGGATCTCCCCGTCGAACTTATACCCGAGAGGGTGCCCTTCGCCGTACTGTGTGATCTTACCCAGGTCTACATGACCGATCAATTCCGAAATGTCCTGATTTTTCGGGTCCGACGGCTGAAAGGTCCCTACACCTATGCGCGCCCTTTCACTCAAACGTATCTGGACAACGAGCATATCCTCCCATTTATAGTTACCGTTGTGGTCCTGGTACCGCTCTGTGCTGGTCAGGTTGTATTTGCACACGGGGCAGAGGTCGCCTTCAATCTTAACGCCAAGCAGTTTCTCGAACTCCGGCCGCAAAGACCGGGGAACAAGGTGGAGCGGCTCTTCATGTATCGGACAATCTTTGATGGCGTAAATGGGAGTTTCCATTTTTTCCAATCCGCGTCGCAGCAGCGCAGCGATCGTGGATTTTCCTGAAGAAACCGGCCCGACCAGGATCAGGATCCGTTTGCCTGTTTCGGTGCGGCTTGCGCCCGCCCGAAAAAAGCGCACAAGGTCGTGGAGGACCTCCTCGATACCGAAGATTTCTTCGGTGAAAAAATTATACCTTACCATGTCTTCGTAATGGGGCAGTTTCTCAAACTCGATCACCTCGGATGTTCCTTTCATTGACACCATATCGTAGACCCGGCTGGGCGCAGACTGGGTGATCTTAGGGTTTTTGTGGATAAGGGACAGGTACTCTGTTACAATGCCCTCCCAGAGCCCATCCTTTTTTGATTTAGACTGACGTATAAGATCATCCAGAGAATCTTCGAACCGACTATTTTTTTCAGCCATTTTACGTACCTCCCCCCGGGTAATAATAAACCTTCCATAAAGTCTCAGTTGCTCTTCTTTGGAACCTCAATTCCAAACAGTTTAAAGCAACCCCTTAACGTTTAATTACACAACATCCAAAACCGGTCAAATCCGAGCGGAATACAAAGAAGAAGTTAAGAAGCATTTTCATTTACTCTTTATATAATAAATTAAATTAGTTTAGTGGGTAAATCCAGTAGTAATTAAAATATTTTTTTTTCCGCAGCGCGAAACCGGATTATTGAGAGTGTATTTTACGTGACAAGAACAGCAGCGCCCTGAATCCTTCCTTCGCGAAGCGAGTTCAATGCTTCGTTTGCCTTACTGAGAGGAAATGTCTGCACCTCGGTATGGATTTTTATTTTTGTCGCCAGTTCCATAAACTGTATGCCGTCTTCACGGGTCAAATTTGCAACCGATCTTACAGTTCTTTCACCCCACAGTATCTCATAGGGAAAAGCCCGGCTCCGGCACAGGGATGTCTTTTTCTTCAAGAGGGGAACGAAGGGTTGTGAGGACCATTGCTTTCATTTTTCGTTCCATTCATAAACAAAATATTTATAATAAGCGGATATCAAACCGGCAGATCTGACCCCTTTTATAACGTTTATTTGATATTTGCTTTTTTATAAGAATTTACCGCGGGGAACAGAGTTTCGTAAACATTTAAAGCGGTTTTTCTTTTTGTTCACCTTTTTTTTTACCTGTTTTTTCTTCACCGACATTGTTCAGATGCATTATCGAGGTTTTCCCCTCTTCCAAAAGCTCCTCGATCAGGATTACCGCCTGAAACGGAATCATTATATGATTTGTTTCTCCAAAAGTTTTCCTTATATCATCATCGGAAGGATCTATTATCAGCTTTTTGTCTTGAGGGAGCACAATGTCCTTTATTGAAACAAAGTAGGGGTGAGTGAGGTCAAGGCTTTTCGCCGTTAATTGTATCTCCTTTTCTTTCCACTTAAAATGAACTCTGTACAAAGACAAATGTTTACCCCTGGATTTATTTAATCTTAAAAAAGATACCATTGAAGACTTCATTTGTCAAATTGATGCTCAGGCGTCCGTCTCTTTCCACCACCTTTTTGTTTCATGCAGTGAAAACCCTGTCGTAACCGGGCAAGCATGAAGTAGTCACAGCATATTAACAAATTAATTGGCGTTATTGTACGTGCATTTTAGATGTTTGGCTTTTAATTCAATAATAAAGGATGTTAGGGATGTCGACGCACAGGATTATGTCAATTATTTAAAGGCAAAGTGTAAGATTGACGGTGTGGATGATGACACATTATTGGCTTTCGCCCGCACCTGTACCATCCCCGCTTTGGTGAGCTGAGCTGCACGATCGGATTTGAAGCCGATGTTCCCGGTGTTCTGGCTACGATAATCGTAAGCCGGTTGGCGGGTCATATGGGCATGTTCAATGAATTTTTTTCTGTGGATCGTTATAAAAATAATATTATAATGGGACACCCGGGGCATTGTGAAATCAGCATGGGTGACCCTTCAACATACATGGTGACTTATGATCTGGAGTTTGACGCTTCTCAAAAACGCGGTGCGTGGCTTTCATATAAGGCAAGAGAGGGTGAAATGACATTCCTGAATTTCACTCCGGAATATGGCAAATTAAAATCCGCCGTTTTCACGGCCGAATCCTTACCCGGGCCGCGTGTTATGGAAGGGTACTCACATATGCTCGTAAAACCACCGGGTGATGTAATTCAGCTTTTTAAAAATACAGTTGGGCTCGGGTTGAAGCAGCACTGGGGTACAGTTTACGGTAACATCGTTGACAAGCTTGCTTATTTGATGAAACTTTTTGAACTTGACCTGAACATTCTATAAAAATGGTACAGATAGTTTTTCCACCTGTATCAAAGATTTTACTTGACAATTATTCTTTATGTATTACAATGTATGACATGAAAACTTCAATAATTTCGATACGATTAGATGAAGACCTCGATAAGCTTCTTACTGATATAAGCCGTGAATCCGGTCGAAGCCGAAGTGAAATAGCCCGCGAGGCTCTTAGACGGCAACTCAGTGTTAGCCAATTCGAGACACTTCGTAAGAGAAGCATGCCCTTTGCCGAAGCCCGCGGTTATTTGACTGATGAAGATATATTTAACGAGGTCTCATGAAGGTCTTTCTTGACACAAATGTGCTTGCAAGCGCATTTGCTACCCGTGGACTTTGTTCAGATGTCCTCAGGGAGGTATTTGCCTCTCATGATTTGTATACAAGTCTTGAAGTGCTTGAAGAGTTGCGAAGTGTTTTGAAGAACAAGTTCGGATTCCCTGAGGACCTTATAAAAAAGATATTTTTGTTGCTCCAACGCGAGGCGAAAACAGCCTGCACGCAAGAACAGGTTGAAATCCATATTAAAGATAAGTCTGACATCCCAATTGTAAATGCTGCTATGGCTGCCGGTTGCCATGTGTTCGTTACAGGAGACACGGAACTTCAGGAACTTGCAGGGATAGAGAATCTAAAAATAATATCACCGAGAAAGTTCTGGGATATAATCAAAATTCGCTAAAATCGGGCTATAAGAGGATATCGGTTGTGTTAAAAGTATGCAAAAACTTCAACGCCTAATTAATATACACAAATTTAAACAATATTTTCTTGTGGAAGATGCTTGAGGCTATGTATCTTTTTTAATTCCGCATACATTTCTTTACTTTTTTCTACTAAATCGAAATGTGTCTGTAAATTGATCCAAAATACTGGAGAATTTCCAAAATATTTTGATAACCTTAAAGCCGTATCTATAGTACTACTTCAAATTCCATAAAGCCTGTTGCCGACAAATATGGGAGCTGCTGTTAATCCACTATTTCCTCCCTCAAAGCCGCAAGGGACATGTACGTGTCATGCAGCTGATCAAATGCTTTCGCGTATGCCGCAGCGTATTTCTCGTATATTGCATGCCTTGTACTATCGGGCCCGGTGCAGTCGTCTGTTTTCGAAAAATTAAGCGCTTTCATGTCCGGAAACAGCCCGACAGCATGTCCGGCAATTATCGCGCTGCCAAGCGCTGCCGAATCTTTGCGGTGCAGTCGTTTATAAGGGAGACCGAGGACATCGGACTTGATACTGTTCCACAATTGGCTGTCTGCCCCGCCGCCTATAACCCTGACCTCGCTGAACCTCTGTTCCGGCAGATAATGCCTGATGACACTCAGGACCTGGGCAAAATCATAGGCTATAGATTCAAGCAGCGCCCTGTAAAAATGCTTTTTTTTATGTGTCCAGGTGAACCCTATCCATGTCCCGCGCACGGACCGGTCCGGCGGGCATGAACGCCCGGCCAGATGGGGTACAAAGAGAAGCCCGTCAGAACCCGGGGCTACCGATGCTGCCATACTGTCGAGCCTTTCATAAATGTTATTAAAATTGTCATTTTCAACGGCTGGCCCGGGACCGAACTCATCACAAAACCACCTGTGCGTCAGCCCGCCGCCTCCGATATACATCATGGAATACCAGTGCGACTCAGAAACCGGCCCGGCCATAGGCTGAAGCATATTGAAGCCGGGGTCGGGAAGGTAGCTGTCGATACAGGTGATGAGGGTTGAAAAAGTACCCGCGACATCGAGAAGCTGGCCCTCCTTGACAATACCCGCCCCCATAGCACCGGCAACCTGGTCCCCTGACCCTGCAACAAGAGGGGTGCCCGGCAGCAGACCGCATTCAGGGGCAGTATCCCGTGACAGCTTTCCGATGATCGTGGCCGCAGGTATTACGCGGGGCAGCAGGTCCTTATTTATTTCAAACAGGTCTATGAGCTCGTCCGACCAGCAGCGTTCGGCTGTGTTTCCGAGCCCAAAATAGGTTAGGTAGGATGGGTCAATATACGCTTCTTCCGCTTTTAAGCCCGCGAGCGCGGCCGCGACAAAATTCGAAAGTATCGCGACTTTGCGGACCTGTTTGAAGACCTCCCCGCAGTGCTCTTTCCACCAGAGCATGCGCGGAGCGGCAAACGGCATCGCCCCGTTCAGCTCGACAAGGCGCTTTTGGCTGTTCTCATCCATCTGGTCCAAATATGGCTGGTATCGGGTATCAAGCGCCGAAGGATACCACGGAGTGACCGGGCTCCCGTTGCGGTCAATACCCATTGCCCCTGCCATCTGACCGGTAAAACCCACGGCAGCGACCGAAGACGGGGAGGTTTGCGACTTTTCGATTATTTCTCTAATGGTTTCCTTTACGGCAGCCAGATATTCCCCCGGGTCCTGTTCCGCGCAGCCGGGCCCCGGGTAGTGTATATTCATTGTACGGGAAGCTTCCGCAACCGTCTGGCCCTCAACATCGAAAAACGCGGCTTTGACCGCGCTTGTACCAAGATCAACACCGATTATATATTCCATTTTTATCAACCTCCCGGTGGTTCTCCGGCATGTCAGCGGCCAGCCGGATATACCCCGTATTTCCGAGCATAATCATATAAAAAGACTACGTTCCCGGCTGGAGTGTCATCCTGAATATGATTTACAGGTGCCAGTATGTACCCGCCGCCGGGCCCGAAAGCATCGATCCTTGTTTCAATTTCCTGTTTTAATTCAGTAATAGTGCCCGGAAGGGCCTTCTGGATATCGATCCCCCCGTGAAAACAAAGCCTTTTGCCGTATCTCTTCTTGAGCTCAAAAGAATCCATCCCCGCGGCAGTCGGCTGTACGGGGTTCAGGATGTCCACACCTATTTCTATAAAATCATCGATGATATCTGACACCGCCCCGCAGCTGTGATACCAGATCTTTGCCTGCGGTGCTTTCTCCCTGATGAGGGAAAAGATCTTCGCATCATGAGGTTTGAAGATCTCCCTGTACAGCGCGGGTGACAAAAAAAGTGAAAGCTGTGTGCCCAGGTCCGATGCCCTTTGAACAATGTCTACATAGGGTCCAACAGCCCCCAGGTAAATATCCCACAACGCGGTCTCTACCCGTGCTACCTGTTCAACAAGGCAATGAACGAAGTCTTTGTTCACGGCCATATCAATAAACAGGCTGTCGATCGTCCTAAGATAGTATGACCTCTCGAGCAACCCTCCCCCGCCGAACACAGCCTTGGCAACAACAGCATAGTCCGTATTTTCACTGAGATGGCGGGCAATTTCTGCCAGTTCTGTGACATCCCAGCTTTTGTCGGGAACCGGCCATATAAACTTTTCCAGGTCTTCGAGCGCAGCGTCTTTTAAAGGAAAACCAACCGGATAGGACCCCTCACTGCTCCAGGTTATACCCCACTCATCGGTGACCGTCCCATTGGGGTTTTCTTTCGCCCCGGGCTTATCGGGGGAACGAAACCAGATATGCCGGAAATCTATATCGAAACGCTCAAGCAATCGCTCGTCATAATAGTTTGCCGTGCTTCCTCTTCTGTAGGGTTCTATGTCCCCCTTGATCCCAAGCTGCTTTTTCACCGCAAAGTACACGGGGTCCACCATCAGGCTGCCCACGCTTCCGAGATCGAGGGGGACCCTGTCTGGCACCCTGTGATCAAGAGTTGTAAGCACACGCTCTCTGTTGTTCACCGCCGCCTCCTGTATCCTGTTATTTTAAACTATTTTGGCCCGTACCTCTTGAGAAACGGAACATCATCGTTTATATCCGGACCAAAAAATTTAAAAAGTACAAGGTCCGAGCTGCCCGTGTTTTCTATGAGGATATTTTCAACAGCCTTATCATGGGTGACGAGGACCTCGTCCATTCCAATATTTTTTCCCTCGATCTCATGGCCGTCTATCCTTCCGTTTCCCTGCCACACATAAATATTGTAAACACCCCTGTCTTTGCTCCGGAATTTTGAACCCGGCTTTACGGTTGTTTTCTTACCGCTGAATTTATGAGTGTTGTAATAGATCCATTCTTCGAAACCTTCATCCTGCTTTGTCTCCTCGATCAGAACAGGAGGGGTATTTCTGTTTTCATAGAAGTAAGGATCGCCGGACACCTCCCAGTTGATCTGCTTGAACACGATACGTTCCCCGTACTTCTCTCTGTCCTCCCTTCGAATGTCCTTGTAAAGGAGTTCCTTCGGCAGCTTCCTGCCGTTCACGACCGCCTGCAGCATTGAAAAAACATCGGAATTTTCCTGGAGCTCGAGTGTAAGGGCGGTTCCCGGGGCATGGAGGACCCCTGAAGGCAGATGCATACCTTCGCCCGGCACCTGTAAATATGCCCTTGAATGCTTCAGGATCAGGTCGCTGTTCCAGTCAATAATATGGGGCAGAAGAAGCTCCTCCTGTTTCTGCTGCTCCACTATATAGGGGTGGACCCCGAAAAAACCTTCCGGGTGAGGGCCCGGATCGACGCCTTCGGGAAAATAGTAAGCCTCTTCCTTGGCATTTTTTCCAACCAGCGCCGCGTCTTCAGCTATCTGGTGGTAGTGATAACTTATCCTTGTGTCAACATCGTAGAGCTTCGCCAGCCTTCCCAGGTCGACATGGTCCTTTGAGTAGGTTTCACGCATTATCTGGGGACCGCATACACTTACTGCGTCCCGTAAAAGTATATCCTCCCTTTCGATGTTGAGATAGGACAAACCTTCATCATCCGGACCCTGCGGTGTGTCCGCTTTTGTTTCCGAACCGAACCATCGCTCCAGGATATAACGGCCGTCACCCAGGTCCCATTCATCTTCATCCAGCCCGAGCCTGCCTATCGGCTTGAGAAAATCACGTGCTATCCAGGCGGGCCTCAGATACAGTATACCATTCTCTTTCTCCAGAGCTTTCATTACTGTATTTTTTATTTTATTACTATCCATGTCTGTCGGCCTCCAGGTAATATATTTTTCAGTATTTTAGATAATTTGCGGGGAAAAAGAAAAAGGGGGTCGATATTTGCCCGGGTTCGGTCAATAATAACCGGGTATTTAAGCAGGATCCGGCTGCTAATACCGGCCGAACTCCTGAAGGGTTTCCCACCAGGCGATGATGTTCTCCGGCGGAACACCTCCCTGTATTATGTGGATAGACGCAAATATGAATCCGCCTCCTGGTGCCAGATCATGGATCCTCTTCTTTGTTTCTATTCTAACCTCTTCAGGGTTTCCAAATTCCAGTATTCGCGCGTCGCAGCTCCCCCCCCAGATCGTCAGATCCTTTCCAAACTCCTTTTTAAATTTCCCCGTGTCCATACCTTTGCAGTTGACCTGAAAAGGATTGAGTATGTCTATCCCGGCCTCGATAAGGAGCGGGACCGTCTCCATAATGGCACCGTCGTTGTGAAAAAAAATATACAGCTTGTCCTTTGCTTTCTTTTTTAAAAATTCGAAAAGTCTCCTGTGATAGGGCCAAATCAGTTTTTTGTACATGTCGAGAGAAACCAGAAGGCCGTTCTGCGAGCCCAGGTCATCCGCGGCCGAAACGACCATCGCGTTTTTTCCAACAATTTCAAGGTACCTGCCCCAGTATTTCATTTTCAGCTCGAGTATCTTTTCCATGATCGCGTGGATCAATTTTTCGTTCTGTATCATATCCATGAAAAATTTATTATAACCCGTCATCCAGATCGCGTGCTCCCACATCCCGGCGCTCATCCTTCCCATTACATAGGCCTTTTTTTCCTGAAATACCACCTTCTCGACCCTGTCCTTCAATCCTAAAAAACGGGCCGGGTCGAGAGGGTCAGGCCAGGAATAATTCTCTATGTCCTTGATTGATTCCGCATTTGCGAGAGGGTGGTGGTACAGGTCGTAATAATGGCCCTCATCTTTCGGCATCTGCCAGCCGATGCCGAACTCATCGATGATCCTGTAATGGTCATCAACGAGGCCGAGGTCTTTGGCCGGCCCAGGAGAGGATGGAGCTTCAGGGCCCACATTTTTCACATCGATGCCTAATTTTTCAACAATATCGTCTCCGGTTTTTGCAAGCTGTGTCACCCGGTCCCACAGCTCCACTTCTTCGGACATGCCCAGCAACGTTTTTAAATTCCGCAGCGCATTTATGTTTATACCTGTTACAGCCGCGCCGCCGATGTCAAACGGCACCCTGTCAGGCTCCTGATGCTGGAGTGCTGCCTTCACACGCTCAAAGCTGTTGTATTCCAATTGTTTACCGTCCCTTATTACCGATCACGCTTTATAGTCAATCATCTCCGCGCCGGTGATCAGCTTTACAATATCATTGTGCAGATCATCCAGCCCGTTCCCGTAATCTTTGAAAGTAATGTCCCCGACCCTTTTTCCATTTCTTAAAACGAAAACTCTGTCGGCAATCTTTATGATGTGCTCTATGTTGTGTGTAATTACAATAATTCCATTTACATGCTTTCTTGTCTCATCTATCAATTCAAGTACTTTTGCAGCCTCTCTGACACCAAGGGCTGCAGTGGGTTCATCCATTATAATGATTTTTTGGCCCCAGAATAAAGCCCTGATAATTGAGATTGCCTGTCTTTGTCCGCCGGAAAGCTGCTTAACTTTTTGGGTCAGAAGCGGCAAATTTATAGAGATATTTTTTATCCGGTTCGATGCATCCTTCTGCATTCTCTTTCCATCAATAAACCCGAAAATCCTTCCGACACCTCGTCTGCTGAATTCCCTTCCCGCGAATATATTCTCGGTAAAATTTAAATTATCAAAAAGTGCGAGATCCTGATAAATAGTTTCGATACCGAGCTCAAACGCGTCCCTGGGATTTTTGATATTTGCGGGCTGCCCGAATACTTCAATGCTCCCTTCATTCGGCAGTTGCGCACCCGACAGGATTTTAATAAGAGTGGATTTCCCGGCGCCATTGTCGCCGACAAGACCGAGGATTTCACCATCTTCCAGCTCAAAATCTACACTATCAAGAGCGACCACAGACCCAAAATATTTTGTAATGTTTTTTGCATTGATAATATATGTGTCATTAGGCATATTTTTACTCTCTCATGAAGATTTATGCTTCTCAAAATATCAAAAGGATTTGTCTCATCTAAATCCGTTCATCAAAACATGGGCTGCGTTTTACCGGGTCATCGTTTTTAAAATAGTTCTCTCTCTTCTTTTTATGGTTACGACATCCAGAGTGACCGCAAAAAGCAGGATCGCACCGATTAAAAAATTCTGCCAGTATATTTTTATCCCGACGAGAGTAAGAATATTTATTATCAGCACCATTATAAGAGAACCAAGGAACGCGCCTAAAACGGACCCTTCACCGCCGTTTAGGCTGGCACCACCGATTATTACCGCCGTGATAACCTTGAGCTCGAGACCTGTTCCGGCATAAACGGTTGCGGTTCCCATTCGTCCTGTCCAGACAACACCTGCAAAAGCGGCTATCACGCTTGTTAAAATATAATTTGAAATTTGGACATTATCGACTTGAATCCCCAGCAATCTTGCAGCTGTTTCATTTCCCCCGATAAAAAAATTCTGGCGCAGATACTTATTCCTTCTTAATAAAATATCCCCCACGATAATAAAAACGATCGCATACCAGATCGGCATTTGTATTCCAAATAACTTATACTGACCGATACTGCTAAAAACATCTCCTATCTGGGCCACCTGTTTGCCGTCGTTGATTATTAACGTCAAACCCCTGTAAAGACTCAAGCCCGCAAGAGTCACTATAAACGGGTTTAAACCGACTTTTGTAACCATCAACCCGTGAAATAATCCGATCGCCGCTCCGACCAGCAGACTCATTATTATTGCCGCGGGAACCGGTATGCCGGCTTTCTTTATCAGCATGCCCGCAACCATGCCGGTAAGGCCGACAACCGAACCAACCGAAAGATCAAAACCTCCACTTACCATGAGGATGGTCATACCGACACCGATAATGGTCTGTATGGACAGCGCCAATAAGAGAGCGTGCATATTTGTCCTGGTCATAAAATAGGGTGAAACAAATGACATTGTTATGAAAATCACAACCACCACCAGGAAGTTCCCGAACTCTCTTTGTCCGGTAAGTATTTTCAGTAATTTCATCCCTTCTCCTAAGATTAAATTAACACACGGCCCGGGGAGACAGCCCGGGTCACGTGCTTTTTGATCAGAGTTTAATCATCATAATCTCTTTTGAAATATTTTACATTTTCCTTTGTAATAATAAGGTTTTTTGGATAGATCACATCCGGAAGAAGCGATACACCGGCTGCTCCATCGTCATAGGATGCCATCGGCCCTGTTCCGTGAACATACATATCCAATATTTTCACAGCTGCGTACATCTCAAGCGCACCGCCCTGTATTACTGTAGCGCTGATCTCACCTTCCTCTATTGACGCCAATAGCACATCTTCCCTGTCAGAGCCCACAATAATTACCGATCCCGGCTTTACCCCGGCTTCTCTTATTCCCATTGGAGCCGCAGCTCCGCCGATTCCGTCACCAGTCCAGATTGCCGCCAGGTCCGGAAACTTCTGCATAATTCCAACTATCTGCTGTGCGCCGACATTCGCGTCATTACCGTGGTCGAGATCTGCAACAACCTTGATACCAGGGTACCTGTCCATCACGCTCATAAAACCCTCCCACCGCTCAGTAACATTTGCCAGATTCGGATTTCTCATGACAACGACTTGTCCTTTATAATTGATCCTTTCAGCTATATATTCCCCACCGGCTACACCCATTTTGAAGTTACTTGAGCCGATATAAGTAAGTCTTGGGAAATTTGGAAAATCAACACCCAGAAAAATCACAGGGATGCCTGCATCGACAGCATTCTGGATGGTCGGGAGCCAGTCTTCACCCCAGGGCATTACAATCAGGCCATCGACACCTTTGGCTATTGTCTGATCGATAGTTGCCAGTGTTGCTTCAATATCATAATCAGCAGGGCCTAAAATCTCCACCTTCACTTCGGGCCACTCCTCTTTCAGCATGTCCACTGCCCGATAATAATCAACATAGTAATCAAGGCTCATAAACACGGACACGAACGCGTAGTGGTCGCCTGATCTGTCGATCCCGGCCATTTCTCCTGATCCCCGGGTAACCTCCTTCTTATCGGATCCTGCAAAA
>DRHN01000254.1 GCA_011049595.1 Spirochaetota bacterium
ATTGAGGGTATAATAGATGCAGGAGGGCATCAAAGGCTCAAAGGGCTTTTTGCTGAGCATTCTACCGGTTGGTCTTATCTTGAAATCAATTCGTTAATCAGAAAAAGGGCTGCTAAACCGTTCCCTATTGAACCGATCAGAAGCCCGGATGCTATACACCTTTCTACTGCACTTGAGTTTCTTCAGATTTATCCTGATCTCGTTGTTCTTTCATTCGGTAAAAGAATTCTGGATAATCTTGTCCCTTTGGGACTGAATAGTACGTAAAGCTCTGTATTATTACGGCTTTTCTCTTCTTTACTGAGACAATTCTTTTCTGTTTTACCGGGCAGCGTACCCCCACAGACCCGTACTGCCCAATAAGGGATGTATTACAGTATAAAAAATATATAATTAAGGAATGAACTATGGTTGATCTATTCTACTTAGGCGGACCTCTGATGTATCCTCTGCTTCTGAGCTCTGTGCTTATGATTGCTATTGTTATCGAAAGGGGTTTTCATTTTATTGGAACAGGTGTTAACAGGAAGTTTGTTGAAACTGTTAAAGATCATATCCAGAGAGGGCAATTTGAAAAGGCGCTGGAAATAACTGAAGAAGGCAGGGGGCCTGTCGCGCTTATTTTTCAGGAAGCCTTGAAGTTCAGAGAATACACGAAGGATGTAATCGAAAATGAGATTTCAATCAGGGGAGATCAGGTACTTCACCACCTGAGCAAAAACTTGCATTTCCTGGAGCTTATAGGAAAGATATCACCGATGATCGGTCTTCTGGGTACAGTAATGGGGATGGTCGATGCGTTTCATGAGGTGGCATCTGTAAAAAATCTTGTTGATCCTTCTATTCTTGCAAGCGGTATATGGGAGGCACTGATAACAACTGTTGCCGGGCTTTTTGTGGGGATTCCTGCACTTGTATTTCATCATATTTATATAATGAAAGTAAAGGCAGTTGCATTTTCAATGAAGCATTATGGGGAGGAAATCCTTTCAATGACAGGGGGGCGAGGTGATCGAGTTTAAAGAATATGAAGAGTCTTTACCTGAAAGTACCGGTCCTGATATGACACCTCTCATCGACATGGTATTTCTGCTCCTTATCTTTTTCCTTCTTACGTCATTTCTTGCACGGCCTTCAATCCCTGTGGATCTTCCTGAAGCAGAGACAGCTCAGCTCAATGAGAAACCTGAGGTTTCTATTACCATCAGGAAAGACGGTATTTTGCTGCTTAATGGGAACATAATCACAGAGGGAAAACTTGAAAGTTCCTTGAAGAGGATTTATGCTTTTCAGCGTTCAAAGGAGGTAACCATTCAATCTGATAAAGAGGTCCAGTTCGGAAGAATTGTCGAGATAATGGATATTTCAAAAAAAGCAGGGGCAAGAAATATTTCATTTCTTGTAGAGCAGAAACAATGAAAAGGCTGAGATTTAACAGCCTTTATATATGGATTGTTGTATCCATCCTTTTTCACTATGCAGTATTTCGATATGCAGGTTTTGAAAAAAAAACGTTTAAAAGAGAAACTGAAAGATATGAAGTAAAACTTCTTTATTATAAACCTCCTGCTGAGAAGAAAAGACCGGAACCAAAAAAAATTAAAAAGAAAAAAAAGGTGATAAAAAAACCGGTCGAAAAGATAGTTGAGCCCCGGAAAGAAATTGAGCCGGAGCCTGAAACTGAGCCTGAACTTGAACCTGAGTTTGAACCCGTACATGAGGAAGTCCCTGAATATACGGAAGAAGAGGCAGCTGAAGAAGTTTTTGAAGCTCCTCCTGTTGCGAAGGAGCCTGCAGTTGATTTTTTGAATGTTATTCAGGG
The DNA here is from genome assembly GCA_011049595.1 of Spirochaetota bacterium. GTDB lineage: Bacteria > Spirochaetota > B62-G9 > B62-G9 > DRHN01 > DRHN01. The sequence goes on from DRHN01000254.1 coordinate 1,823, forward strand.
AATACGGAAAAAGATAATTCAGAAAAAGATTTATCCATATGCAGCACGGAAAAAGGGGATTCAGGGGATTGTATTTATTCTGTTAAAGCTGGATGAACAGGGATATCTGATTGAGTTGAGAGTAACCCAATCATCAGGATCTAAAATTCTGGATAAAGCTGCTGTTTCCCTGATTAAAAAGGTAGTGCCCTATGAGCATGGAACCGGACAACCGATTTCAATCGAGATACCGATAAAATACAGTCTTTTGGATTAGGAATGTGTTCACGTTTTAGTTGAGTATTTTGCCCTCCGGCATATGTAATTTTACCGGAGTTTAAGATCATTTTCACATCACTCGATTAAGGAATAAATAGGATGAAGAGAGGCTTGATTGTTGTTTTTACAGGAGAAGGCAAAGGCAAAACAACTGCTGCCCTGGGTCTTGCCATGAGGGCTCTCGGCCATGAGTACAGGGTGGGCATGGTACAGTTTATAAAAGGTCCATGGAAATCCGGAGAACTGATTTCTGCAAAAAGGTTTGAAGACCTTATGGACATTTATACCCTGGGACGGGGGTTCTTATTAGATGCTGAAGATATCGAGAAGGATAAAGAGGCGGCAAAGGAAGCATGGGAGTTTGCAAAAGATATTATAATTAAATCGAAGTATGACATTGTTATTCTGGATGAGCTTACGTATCTGATAAAATATAAAATGGTAGAGGAAGATGAAGTGATCGATTTCCTCATAAAAAAGCCGGATAAGCTTCATATTGTCATTACGGGACGTGATGCCTCAAGCCGCCTTATTGATGTTGCTGACATGGTTACTGAAATGAAGGAAATAAAGCATCCCCTGAATGGAGGGATAAAATGCCAGAAAGGAATTGAGTTTTAATTCGATTTTTTTGATCCCGCGATTCAATATAACCGGCTGTAATTTGTTTTAATTAATACTTTCTTTACCAAAAGGTGTGTGTTAAAATATTACATGAGGGGTTACTCAAAAAATGTAATTTCAGCAGGGCAAAAATATAAAAGGAGGCATCAGATGAAAGAGCAGTCAAAGATACTTATCATAGAGGATGATGTTGATCTGATCGAGGCCATGAAAATTACTCTTGAGGCTGAGGAGTACAAAGTGATATCAGCGACCGATCCTGACGATGGTTTTGATAAGGCAAAAAAAGAGCAGCCTCATCTGATAATCCTGGATGTAATGTTCGGTGAAACGAAAGAAAAAAAAGGTTTCGATTACGCGGTCAAATTAAAACAGGAAAAGGCTCTGGCATCCATCCCCATTATGATGATTACAGCGGTAAACGTTCAGCATCCCACATACCATTTTTCCCCTGAAACCGATGGGGAGTACCTGCCGGTGGATGAGTTTATCGATAAGCCTGCACAGCCGGAAGAATTGACGGAAAAAGTGAAAAAGCTTCTCGAGATGAAAACCAGTAAATGGGAAAACTGGCCGAACAAAGCGCATCAGCGCTAAATAGAGCCGTTTCACCGTGACTAATTAGCTATTGGTGCCACACACTTCGGGCTTGCCCGACTTTAAGCCGTGTTGCACACGGAGTTGAGCCAAGAACTAATAGGTTTTAGCGGGGGTTGTTTACAGGGTTTTCTTAATTACCTGAATTGTCCCCTCCCGGCAGGATCATAAAAGGACACGTCTGAGAGATTCGGACGATTTTTCAATCATTATTACTGAATCGGGAAAGTGTTTTACTGCGAGCCCCGCATATAATATGTCGATGATGAGTATTTGCGCCAGCCTGGAAATCATTGATTCCTGGAAAAACGTGGGATCGTGCACGGCAGTAAATAGTTTTATATCAGCGTAATCGGTGATGGGTGATTTATCATGATTGGTAATACAAATTGTTTTTGCGTTGCACTCACGGGCCCTCTGTAAAGCGTTAACAGTGGAAACAGTCCTGCCGGAATTGCTTATGCCGATCGCTGCATCTTTTTGTGTAAGAAGAGAAGCTGAAATGGCCTGTTGATTTGGATCGTTGTAAATAACACATCTTTTACCTATTCTGTAAAACCTTATTCTGGCATTTTCGGCAGCCACATAGGAACCGCCGGCGCAGTATATGTCGATTTTTTCTGCCTCGTCAAGGGCGGATATGGCTTTTATGATGTCATTTTCCTTTATTATTTTTTTTGTGTCCTTGAGAGCTTTACAGTTGATGTAGACGATTTTTTCAATAATGTCCTCAACCGTATCGTCTTCAGACACATCATCGTAAACAAACTCTTTCTTATGCGTGCTGTCTCTTGTAATTTCTACAATATTGATTTTAAGTTCCTGAAAACTTTTATAATCGGTAGTTTTTACAAACCTCGTCACGGTTGCCTCGGAAACCCCGCATAATTCAGCCAGATCTTTTATTTTCAAATACTTAATTTTATGAGGGTTGTCGATTATGTAAAGAGCTATCTTTTTTAGAGCAGGGTTCAGGGCAGGTATAAGGCTTTTGATCTTTAGAAAAAGGGTGTCTTCGTGCGGCATAAAATTAATCCTTCGCAATTATGTGACTTAATATATAAAACATTCAGCATAAAATGCAATTTAATTATTTTGATATTACGGGAAATGTTCGACCTATACTGTTCCTGCAGCGTTTGTGATCATTTCTTTTAACAGTATAATTGTCTGTTTTACTTTTGAGGATACTTTCCTTCCAAGATACAGATGCTGCGGTTCGATTCCCAGGATGTGAATACTCATATTTTTTTTTGATTTCAGGTAATCGATGAGCATAGTCAGGGGGATGTCGTGAGTCGTAAACACTGCATTCTCCAATTCCTCCGGTGCAAGCAGCCTGTATTCCCCCGGGCCCGCATTTAAATACACAGCGTCAATTATCAACAGTGTGTCAGGGTCCTCCTTTATGACCTTGCCTAAAAAGTTTTCCGGAGACCCTTCGGCATTTATACACACGGCATTTACTTTTTCCCTGAGCATTTCGACAAGCATCGGGCCAAGCGCGTCATCTCCCCGCAGGGTGTTGCCGATACCGAAAAGAACGATCTTTCCCTTCAGGATCTCCTTAAACGTTCTAACCTTGATGTTCTGGTTGAGATCAGTCATTAATTTTG
>DRHN01000255.1 GCA_011049595.1 Spirochaetota bacterium
CCGTTATAGGGGCCCCGGGTGAGGATTACGAAGATCTCAAGCCTGTTTTAAATGACGATCAAGGTCTCGATGCTGAAAGCCGGGGAGAAAAAAAACCTGTACACGCGCCCCCTGCACCTGGTTATCAGGGCCTTTGCATCCCGGGATATTTGTTCAATACTCTTTTTGGCGGCGTCACGGATGACCGGAACAACAAGGCCTCCAGGCGCGTCCACCGCGAAACCCAGGTTCACGGAACTGAACACGCGAATAGTGTCATCCAGGAAATGGCTGTTCAGCTCTTTGTGGGTTGCGAGGGTTTTTGCCGTTGAGTACATGACCATGTCATTTATCGTGATATCCGCAGCTGCGGTTTGACCCGTGTCCTTTTGTTCCCGGCCGGGTCCTTCGGGCAGCCGTTTTTCCTTGAGCTTATTTCTCACCGAGATCAGCGCGGACGCGTCAGCGGAAGCGTGAAGGGTCAATTGAGCGGTGCTCCGCAGAGAGGCCAGCATTTTTTCGGCTGTGACTTTCCTGACACCTTTAACAGGGATGTCCGTAAAACCTCCCTCAGCCTGTAAAATGGGTTTTACGCTGTCTCCCGGTGCGCTGCCTTCCCCTGGTTGGGCTTTCCGCGGGAGCCGGTTTAAAATGTCACGTTCCACTATGTGCCCGTCAGGTCCGGTCCCCGTGAGCTTTGAAATATCAACCGCATTTTCCCAGGCGAGTTTCCTCGCCCTCGGCGATATCCCGGGTTTTTTATCGGGCGGGGGCGCGTGTACAGGTTTTTTTTCTCCCCGGCTTTCAGCATCGAGGCTTTCAGCATCGAGACCTTGATCGTCATTTAAAACAGGCTTGAGATCTTCGTAATCCTCACCCGGGGCCCCTATAACGGCGATCGGCGTGAGAAGCGGCGCCTCGGTGCCGTCCCTGAAAAATATATCGAGCAAAGTCCCCTCCCCCGGCGCTTCTATATCAAATGTCGCTTTTTCGGTCTCTACTTCACACAAAATGTCCCCGGTTTCCACCGGATCGCCCTTTTTTTTAAACCACCGGATTACCCGGCACGTTTCCATAGACTGCCCCTCTTTGGGGACTATGATCGGGGTCGCCATAACTGCTCCTTCTGCATATTTTCCGTTTCCTCTATGTATTGTTGTAAAAACGCATCGCCTTCATGCCGGCATTTTTCGCGGCCTCTATCCCAACATCGGAATCCTCGACAACTACGCACTTATCCGGCGGGATGCCCAGCTTTTGAGCGGCACAAAGAAACAGGTCGGGGTGCGGTTTCCCCCTTTCAACATCCTCGCTGGTTGCTACCGCGTCAACTTCGATCCCGAACTTTTCCATAAAGGGGAGTATGGAGGGCCTCGAGCTTCCGGTCGCGACCGCGACTTTCGCGCCGTTTTTCCGGAGCAGCTTTACGAGCTCCAGGTTGCACTCGATACCCGATGCCCTGTCAGTCCAGTCGACCGACAGCTCGGATTTTCGGCTGTACACCGCCTCCACGTCGATACTGACCCCGGCAACGTCGGCAAAATATTTGATCTGTTCCCTCCCCGTCATACCGGCCTGGCTGAAAAACTTTTTTTTGTCTACAGGGACATTGGCCTCGATGCAGGCCTTCGAATAAGCCTCATAATGAAGCTCCATGGTGTTCACGAGCACACCGTCAAAATCAAATATATACCCGTACTCCATATCAGGTCCCTTTGTAAACGACAGATTTTATTTCCGATATTATCCGGTCCTCCTGCGGTATGACAGCCTGCTCCATGACAGGGGCAAAGGGTATAGGCGTGTCAGGCACCGAGACCCTTTTTATGGGCGCGTCGAGATAAAAAAGAGCGTTTTCCGCGACAACCGCCGATATCTCGGACGCCACCCCGCAGGTCAGCACATCCTCGCTGACAATGACAATACGCCCCGTTTTTTCGACCGACCTGATGATCGTCTCCCTGTCAAGAGGCACAAGGGTCCTCGGGTCGATGACCTCAACATCGATCCCTTCGGGGGCGAGAATGCCTGCCGCTTTCATCACCCTGTGAAGCATTAACCCGGTCGCGACAACTGTAACATCGCTTCCCGGTCTTTTTATATCCGCGACACCGAAAGGGATCGTGTAATCTTCATCCGGCGCGGGTTTGAATACATCGCCCAGATCGTCCACCGCTGTTTTTGCTTTTCCGCCCGGGGAAGCTGCCCCGTACAGAAGTTTGTGCTCGAAGAACATCACGGGGTTGTCGTCGCGTATCGCGGTCTTTAAAAGCCCTTTTGCGTCATAGGGTGTCGATGGAAAAACGACTTTCAATCCGGGCGTGTGCATAAACCAGGCTTCGAGAGATTGAGAGTGCTGCGCAGCCCTCCCTGTAGCGCCTACAGGAGCCCTGATCACCATTGGAAGTTTTACCTGGCCCCCCAGCATAAATCTTGCCTTGGCCGCCTGGTTGCAGACCTGGTCCATGGCGCAGGCAAGAAAATCATTGAACTGGATCTCGGCAACAGGCCGGAGCCCGGTCATGGACGCTCCCACAGCAGCTCCGGTGATGGCTATTTCGGAGATCGGCGTGTCCTTCACCCTTTGTTCCCCGAACATGTCCATGAGTCCTTCGGTGACCCTGTAGCCCCCGCCGAACACCGCGATGTCCTCACCCAGCAGGACAACATTCTTATCACGGTTCATCTCCTCTATAAGGGCCTGTCTCAAAGCGTCCACGATCTTTGTTGCAGCCATATTTTCTATCTCCTTGCCGGGGTTTTACGCGTAAAGATATTTTTTGTAATCGTCAGGGGCCGGGTCCGGACTCTTTTCCGAATATTCGACAGAATCCGATATCTCTTTGTCGATCTGTGAATCGATCCTGCCGAGGTCCTTCCCGTCTATTTTCATTTCCTTCAATAAAAATTCTTTGAACAGCTTTACAGGGTCCCGTTTTTTCCACTCTTCGAGCTCTTCTTTTGTCCGGTACGAGGCTTTTTCGAAACGGGAGTGCCCCATGTAGCGGTAGGTTTTGCATTCGAGCAGCGTGGGCCCGTCACCGGCCCTTGCCCTCTCGACGGCTTCACCGAACTCCCTGTAAACAGCCCTCACAGACATGCCGTCCACAACTTTTCCCGGGATACCGTAGCCGGCTGTATTTGTCTGCGAAAACAATGTTTACGGCTTTTCGACCCACTACCGCAGGGTCACGGCGGTGGAGGATATCGCCGACAGGGC
>DRHN01000256.1 GCA_011049595.1 Spirochaetota bacterium
AAGAACTTTCGGAGCGGATCAATCAAGTCGACACCTTTCTCGCGAGATTTGAAAATCCCGTTAAGTAAAAAAACCACCTGCAAAGAAGGTAGCTTTTTTATAAGCCAAAAGATTTTCAAAGGCATAGCCTTTGAGTTAACATTTTTAAAAAAATTATAGACCACTTCCATTAGGAGGCGATTTCCTTTTGGCAGTAAGCGCCGGGGCTTCACGAATGTTCCCGTCATATCTAAATAGCATATCTTTAAATAAAACAACAGAAAAATTAAACAAAATGCTTTCACCCTGCACTGTGTGCCCTTTTAAATGCGGCACCAACAGGTACAAAGAAAAAAACGGAAGATGCCGGTCAGGTCTCCTTCCTGAGATTTCCAGTTACAATATCCATCGCGGGGAGGAACCCCCCATCTCGGGGACCAGGGGGTCCGGTACAATTTTTCTTACAGGGTGCTCTTTGAGGTGCTCTTTCTGTCAAAACTATCCTATAAGCCAGCTCCGGAACGGGAATGAGGTGAGCGTCAAAGAGCTTTCAGACTGCATGATCAGCCTCCAGGAAAGAGGGGCCCACAATATTAACTTTGTGTCCCCGACGCATTTTGTCCCTCAACTGGTCGAAGCGCTCATGCTCGCAGTAATAAAGGGCCTGAAAATCCCGATAGTTTACAACTCGGGGGGATACGACAATGTCGAGGTTTTAAAATGTCTCGACGGTATAGTGGATATTTACCTTCCCGACATGAAATACAGCGATGACGCGCGCGCGCTTGAATATTCGAACGCGCCTGGCTACGTGGAGATCAACCGTGCCGCCGTAAAAGAGATGTACAGACAGGTGGGAGAGCTCAAAACCGATCGCGAGGGTGTCGCGGTAAGAGGGTTGATCATCCGCCACCTCGTTCTGCCGGGAAACATTTCAAACACCGAAAAAGTCCTTGAAAGCATTGCCCGTATATCAACATCCATACATGTAAGCCTGATGAGCCAGTACTTTCCGGCCCACAGGGCGGTTTCAATGAATAACCTGAAAAGAAAACTGAACAGAGACGAGTATCTCGAGGCTTCAAATATACTTGCCGACCTGGGTCTTGTGAACGGCTGGACACAGCCGTTTTGAGGGAAAAGCATAAACGCGGCAAATCAACCATGGGGCCCACCCGGGTATGCCCGGTATACATCTGAAGTACGGGGTTGTGCCCGGGATCATTAAAACCGGGCTTCAAAGCCCGAGTTTGCTTTTTATCCTTCTCACATCCTTGTACATACCTTTCAGCTTCGGCAGTGTGGCTGAATATTCCCTCCATGTTTTATAATCTTTCGCTGGATACCCCATGTAATAATCCCCTTTTTTCACGACCTTTTTCATCACACCCGCTTTCGGTCCTATGTAAACATCGTCCTCTATAACGATATGATCGGCAAGCCCCACATCACCGGCCAATATCACGTTTTCCCCTATCCTGACACTGCCCGATACGCCGCACATTGCGCAGATTATGCTGTTTTTACCGATTTCCACGTTATGGGCTATCTGCACGAGATTGTCAATTTTCACGTTCTCACCGATCCGGGTACACCCTATAGT
>DRHN01000257.1 GCA_011049595.1 Spirochaetota bacterium
AATCATCCGTTAACGTATCTTTACTCAGGTCAAACGAAAGAAGCCGGGACTGGCCCCGCTCTGGAGGAGGGTACTGTGCGATCAGCTTTTCGGGTATATTTATTTGAAAATCTTTTATTGAAAAATTCACTTTATTGAGCCGTTTCACCGCGACTAATTAGTTACCAAGAACTAATTATAGCCCCCCAGGGTAGTTCCTCTGTAATAAAAAGCGATAATGTCTTTGAAACGAAACCCGCGTTCAGCCATTTCTTTTGCCCCGAGCTGACTCAAACCTACACCATGCCCGTATCCCCTGCCTGAAAATGAGAATACGTATCCTTCCTGCCGTCGTTCCCTGCGTATACTCTGGATGAGGAGGCTTTTTAATTCTTTTGAGCCCACCGCAAGCCTGAACGTGTTCCCCTTGATGATCTGTTTTTTATTTTTTTCAAATATAAGCACAAACTCCCCTACCCTCCGGGAACCTGTGCGTTTGTAGATCTTAATGTCTCTTAAAGAAAGAGAATCATACTCCTCATTTATTATTCCTTTAAGGCTGCTCTTTATTTCACTTTCACTCGCGCTGAAACTCCAGTAGCTGTCCCTGTTATTCGAGCAGTAAGGGTCCGGGACACCTCTCAGGTAAGGCAGCTCGGTCTGAAAAACATCTCCGACGTTCTCCGTCACACCTCCTGAACATGCGTGAAAAAAAGCCTCGATAGGCTTGTTTTGATAAAGGATAATGATCCCTTTTGTATCAGTTATTGCACTGTTTATACTTGTATTATTGTCATTATAATCAAACTTCTGATACATCGTGGTATCATCCACATCATAGGATTTATTTTTATTTAACAATATCTTATGATAGGCATAGGTCCTGGAAACAATTGCCTGCACCTTTAAGACTTCGGCCGGCCATTCATTAGAAATCTCTGCTGACAACACGCCTTTTAAATATTCTTCAACAGGTAACGTATTCAAGATCAGGCTGTTATTTATGATTATTTTACCGAAATAATCCTTGCCGTTGATACTTATTTTTTTTGGACTTTGTATTGAAACAGGCAGTGGATATGCGGATTCCCGGCCGGCTATACTTATATAGCCGCCTGCTAATTTTAAAGTCGCTCTCCCGGGGAGCATGTTCTTACTGCCATTATTCGTTATATAAGCGCCCTCGGTTATCAGGTTCAGTTCATTTACGTTCTTTTCGATCACTACCCTTATCGTGATAGGCTCCGGTTCTAATTTTATTGTTCTGTCCGGGACCCGGTGTACCCTGCTGACGCAGCCCGAAACAGTAAAAAAAAGGATCAAAGGTAATATTTTTATTATTCCTTTTTTCATTTCAACTGCCTGATTAAAACAGTTCTCCTTCTATCACGCCTTTATTTGAAAACCCAAAATGCTCAAAAGCATGCCGTGTCGCCACCCTGCCTTTTGGGGTCCTTTTTAAAAATCCGATCTGGATCAGGTAAGGTTCATATATGTCTTCAATAGTTTCACGGTCTTCGCCGAGAGAAACAGCGATCGTATCCAGACCGACCGGCCCCCCGTCATAATTGGATATAATAGTTTTTACCAGTCTCCTGTCCATATTATCGAGCCCTAATTCGTCGAGATTGAGCATTTCCAACCCTTTTGCGGCAAGAGCTCCGTCAATATGGCCTTCACCTTCGACCTCGGCGATGTCGCGCAGCCTCCTTAATATTCTGTTGGCAACTCTTGGGGTGCCTCTTGATCGTTCAGCGATTGTACGTGCCCCTTCGTCGTTGATCTTTATATTCAAAATTCTGGACGATCTTTTTACGATGTCGAATATTTCATTTTTTTTGTAAAAACCGATCCTCTGTGTGATACCAAACCTCGACCGCAGAGGCGCGCTCAACAGGCCTGCTCTTGTTGTGGCACCGATCAGGGTAAAAGGCTTGAGCGAAATTTTAATTGATTTAGCCCCAGGCCCCTGTCCTATGATTATGTCAAGGGCGTAATCCTCCAGTGCCGGGTATAAGATCTCTTCCAGTATCGGTTTGAGCCGGTGAATCTCGTCGATAAATAAAACTTCACGAAAATTCAGTGACGAGAGAAGCGCGGCAAGGTCACCCGGTCTTTCGATCGCGGGAGCTGAAGTTGATTTGAATCCCACACCCAGCTCGTTGGAAATGATAGACGCAAGGGTAGTCTTTCCAAGCCCAGGCGGACCGTATAAAAGAACATGGTCAAGGTTTTCGTTCCTGCCGAGAGCCGCCTTTATATAAATTCCCACCTGCTTCTTGAGATCTTTTTGACCGATAAAATCATTTAAACGCAAGGGCCTTAAAGATGTCTCTTCACTGTCCCCTGACAGTCTTTCAGGTGTCGCGATCCTCTCATTATCCAACTCAATATTTCCTTTTGATTGTAATTATTACGATAGTTGTTTTAAAGCGTTTTCAACAATTTTCGAGACGTCACTTTTATCGCCCTTTGCCGCGAGTGTTTCATCTGAGAGGGCTCTTTCAACCGCCTCCCTTGATTCAGCAGCAGTAAAACCCAAAGATTCCAGAGCGGTAACAGCTTCATTATAGTTGGAAGAAACCGGTGAAGCAGCTATATCAAAGTTTCTTTTGGCCTTTTCTTTCAGCTCGAGTATTATCTGCTGGGCCTTCTTTTTCCCGATACCGGAGAGGGACATGAGAAAAGCATTGTCTTCGGTAACAATTGCTTTAATTATATCAGCAGGGTCCCTTACTCCGAGTATTTTTACCGACTGTTTCGGCCCGATTCCGCTTACCGTCAGAAGCAGGGTGAACAGGCGGAGTTCATCTTTGTTAATAAACCCGTACAGATCCATTGTGTCTTCACGATGAATCAGCTGTGTGTATAACTTTACCACAGGGGTTTCGTCATTGATAATTTCCCCAAGCTGGTTCAACAAACTTTTTGAGCAGTAAACATTATACCCCACCCCATTGACATCTATAACACACGCTTCATCGTCTACCTGAACAAGTTCCCCGCGGAGATAACCTATCATTACCCTGATCGTGACAAAAAAATTATTTTGAATGCTCAACAAAACAGCTGACTTTAGATTACTTTAAACTTGAAAAAAGGGCAATCCTTATTTTACTGAAGGCATTTGCGTTGTAGACATTTCATTGGGACAGGGTATCCATTTCTTTAATGTTTCTTTAATTTCAATGGTACTTTCGCCTGGAGTGAGTAAGTTCACAAGTGTTTCACCACGTGGAAGAAATTAAATGATTTCTCATATAAAAGCCCCAATAAATTATACAATTCAATAAATTCTATAAGTCGAAAAGGGGCCTTGCAAAAGGAAAAATCGATATAGCAGGATTCAGTTCTTATTTTTTTCCACAGCAGCCCAGTAAGTAGCATCAGGAGTGGTCAGTGCCAATTTATGGGTGTCACCCTCGGTATTGAGTATTCCAGGCCGTATCATGCCAGGTATTATCTGGATGTCAAAAATCTCATCAACTGTACTTTCATACATCAACCTCGCCACGATTGCCCTCGTTGGAAGATGAATAACCGTTACACCGGAACTGGTTGCTTTTTCGGCAATCGGCAAATCTTTAAATGTAGATGAGTTTTTTCGCAGGCGTGATAGACAGATAAAAAGGTAATCATCGCACCTGGCCATTCCTCGTATAAAGCCTTTTAACTCGTTAATTACATCATAAGTACCGTTGTCCGTATCAACACACACTACTTCACCGGTTGCGGAAAACAGCATATACAGTTTTCCATCATAGATCCTTGGAGAATGGGGCATGGATAAATCGCTCAGGATGATCTCGCCTGTGGGAACATGAATCAAAACACCGCCCTTTGGCAGGTTCTTCCGCCAGCTTTGATGCTCATTCCCGATGCCCAGTGCTGTCACATACAGAGGAGCACCCTCACTCATTGCCATCCCGTTTAGATGACACCGGTCTTCAGAGGCCAGCTCGTTTATAAAAGATGGCTTCCATTTGGGAATAAAGCTAAAAGAGTCATCTATCAGAGCAAGACACGAGAATGAAGTAATCACCCCCCACAACCCCTCTTCTCCCCAGGCTAACCCGTGAATGTCAACACGGCCTGTGTAGTATGTGGCCCGGGGAGTGTAAAATCCATCGTATGTATCAGGCTGTTTGGGATATAGCGGGGCAAGGCCCGGCGAGTTGGCCAGAACAACTACCTCATTCATCTCAGCGACTGCCATCCTCTCCATGTCAATTCCTATGGCCATCGCCTGATGAAAATTTCTCGGAAGCTGTATCACTTTCTCATCGTCTTGAGCGCTGATGAAAAGGAGCTTTCCGGCCTGATAGGTACTCAGCGCTATCGTACAGTTGAGCTTATGCAGAAGTTCAGGGAAGTTCGGCGAATGTCTGCAACTGAAGGGCGGAGAAGGCTTCTGCACAAATAGCGTTCCTCTTGATTATGGTGTGGTGTTCTCAAAGTACTGAAAATTGCCGTAAGCTTCACCTGCCAGAAGGTCCATGTCCCCGTCACCGTCAAGATCAGCAAAAGCTGGAGCGGCCAAATATAAAACATTTGTCAGGCCAAAGTCATTCTGAACAGGAGCTGCAAATGCAGGGGCAAAGGCTGTGCCTGTGTTCTCAAAGTACTGAAAATTGCCGTAATATTCACCTGCCAGAAGGTCCATGTCCCCGTCACCGTCAAGATCGGCAAAAGCTGGAAAAGAATAAAAATATGTATTTGTCAGACCGAAGGGATTCTCCACAGGTGCTGCAAATGCAGGGGCAAAGGCTGTGCCTGTGTTCTCAAAGTACTGAAAATTGCCGTAATATTCACCTGCCAAAAGGTCCATGTCCCCGTCACCGTCAAGATCGGCAAAAGTTGGAGCGGCCAAATATAAAACATTTGTCAGGCCGAAGGGATTCTGAACAGGGGCTGCAAAGAGTGGGCCAATGGTTGCCGTCTGGAAATTCCATGTAGTGTTGTCAGCTATGCCCACGTAGAAGTTGCCTGCACTGTCCTTGAAGGCGTCAGAGTCAATCTGTACATAATAATTAGTTAAACCCGCAAAGTCAACCGAAGGGTCTATGGTGATCGTGGATGTCCCTAAGCCAGTCACCTGGGCCGAATCAGCAGGTATTGACTCTATAGGGGTGCCAAGGGAATCGTAGATTCTTATGCTTCCATTATCGGCAACGACCTCCTCGGAAAAGTTGATCACTAGATTTGTGCTGAGCGGTACTCCGGTTAACCCATCCGCAGGAGAAAGGCTCAAAACAGACGGCGGAGTAAAATCAAGGCTCGTCGTGGTCTCAAAGTTCCATGTCGTGTTGTCAGCTATGCCCACGTAGAAGTTGCCTGCACTGTCCTTGAA
>DRHN01000258.1 GCA_011049595.1 Spirochaetota bacterium
AAGGTCCTTATTACGATGCCGTGGGCCCAGCGCCCCAGGTTCTTCGCTACATCGTGAACAGATTCGCGTTTTCCGATCTGGATGTCATTCGGGCCGAGGTAAATCCCGTGGCCGCCGAGCTCGTATATGCCTGTCTCGAATGTGACCCTCGTCCGAAGAGAAGGTTTCTCGAAGACCATAGCGAGTACTTTTCGTTCGAGGGAGTTTGAATGCCTGCCCCTAAAAGATTTCATTGTTTCAGCGAGGCTGAAGATCTCATCGATCTCCTCCCTGTTCAAAAATTCGATCGAAATCAGATCCTTTTTTCTTTTTTTCATATTTGTATCACTCAAACCTGAACCTGGATTTCATTAAGCCTGCCCGGTTTGCTCAAGATTTCTCCCGGTATCGCTATTTTTCCCAAATCGTGAATGATTCCCGCCATTCGGATCGATTCGATCTTTTCCTCGGGTAACCCCAGGTCCCGCGCGATCGCAGTGGCAAGCTCTGCAGTGCGGCGCTGATGACCTGCGGTATAGGGGTCCTTTGTCTCAACCGTTACGACCATTGCCTGGATAATTCCTTCCAGGGCCTTTTTAAGTTTTTCCATGCTGCGGTTTCGTTCTTCTTCTGCTATTTTACGCTCCGTTATGTCCTCACCGATACCCAGTATCCCGATCAGGTTATTATTCTCGTCAACCCGTGGTGTCAGCGTCATATTGATCCATAAACCACGCCCGTCTTTTGTCACTTCCCTGATTTCCGCACTCAAGCCCTTCCGGTTGTTAAAAACTTCGGATCTTATCCTTGCTATTCTCTTTTCGGATTCCTCTTCAGCGTAGAGTTTGTTTATCTTGTGCTTTTGTCATGTCTCTGTCATCCATATGCAGACACTCCTTTGCTGCTTGACTGATTTCTTTAATGCCGGGGATGTTTAAAGCCAATAATATCACCTCCCCGGGTTTTTTGAAAGGATATATTTTAAGATCATATTTTTAATATCTTTCTTGAAAAGCCGGAAAAAAAACGATATAATGTTTCTCTGACATAGACAAGAGAGAAAACCCCTAAAACCCCCATTCGATGAATTTATGGATATTTGTGAGAAATGGGGGGTAGAGATTGTTATGCCGGATATTTTGATACCAGCAGAAAAGATTGAACAAAAGGTTTTAAAGGAGTTAGCAAAGAAATGGTTTGAAGATATGATAAAATATGTTGTAGATGTAAAACGTGAGATTATTGCTATTGGCGGTGAACTGCATGCAGATGCTGAAGAAATATTAATTGAAGATGGGTCAAGGCAGGAAGATTTATGGGGGGCCAATTTTTATTTATGGAACGGATATCCCGACAGGATAGAATATACTGCATTGATAAATATAAGACCATCACAGGGGAACCCCGGTATGGAAATTATGAATGAGGGGATCAAAAAAAAAATAAGGATCATTTCAGAAAAACTCCTGCTCGGAAGCGATGAACATGTTACATAAAACCCTGAATATCCAAAAATGGATAAAGTTTAATTTTTCTCAACAAATCTTAATGATCGCAAATGAAATAAACAGAGCAAACAACTGTTGTTTAAATAGTGACATCAGAGGAGTAAAAAGGGCTTATGAACGGGCTCTTGAGTTACTATGGTTGACAATTGAGTGTACAGGTGAGAAAAACAGAAGAAAAGAGCTTTTGAGATGGAAGGAAGTCCTGCTGACTGAGTATATTGAGGAAAATATATCTTGTGAACGAAACTTGATCATCATGAAAAATCTGCTTTTTTTTACACCTGAAACTGCCAGGCAGATTAAATATTTAATTTGATATTCGGAACAAATGCAATTCTCCGGCTGTTTTTTTACAATCAGGCTGTCCGGAAGTAATAACCCTGGCTTATATGCCCTGCGGTTTTGTGGCTCCGCTGTCAAAGACAACGGACGTGTCGCCGAGTTGAATAAGATCCCCGGATCTCAGTACTTTTGTTTTAACCGGTTTGTTATTTACAGTAACCGGGGTTTCTGTACTTACAATAGTAAAGACTCCGTTTTTATTTGAGATCTT
Source organism: Spirochaetota bacterium (assembly GCA_011049595.1). GTDB lineage: Bacteria > Spirochaetota > B62-G9 > B62-G9 > DRHN01 > DRHN01. Next base: position 2,041 of record DRHN01000258.1, read on the forward strand.
TACTTCGGTTTTCGCGATTTTGGGATCTCCCGCAATAGTGATATCCGCGGCCGTGCTTGTGCCGATCGTGACCCCGGTCTGTCCTGCCGCAGTAGGGAGCGTGTGTACCGCTGTTTTCTTTCCTGAAGATGTGTGTACGCTGAGGCTCGGGATCGCTTTCTTTTGCTGGAATTTGACAAGTGAAAGGAGCCAGAGCAGGACGATTGAAACCGGTACAAAGAGAAAGATCAAATAGTTTATCTTTGTCCCCGGAGTGCCGAATATAGTTCCGGAAAAATAATACCGCTGGACTTCTTCCATTCCGGCTTCATGCTGGTAGCCTACTTTTAAAAGTTTTTTTTCAGCAGGGACCATGCCCGCGGTATAAGTCAAAAGATATTCATTCAAGACCTGGTCACGGATCAGATTGTACAACTTTTCCAGCTGGCTTGGGTCATATACTGAAAAATACGCGCCCCCTGTTTCTTCTGCTATGAATTTCAGGTTTTTTCTGTCTGCTTTTTTGCTCAGCCCAATTGTGAAAATGGATATTCCTTCCCTCTGTGCAAAATACAGGGCCCCTTTCAACCCGTATCTTTCGGAAAAGTGCGGGTTGTTTTCCAGGGGAAAATTTTGTCCGTCAGAAAGTACAATGATGACTTTTCTCCCCCCTGCGGTCCGCAAGTAGTCTATTCCCTGATACAGAGTTTCGTAAAGTTCAGTGTATGCCTCTTCTTCGGGCGGTCTGGTTGTCCCGGCGAGAGCTTTTACTATTTGTACTTTGTCGTCTGTCAGCGCTGTTTTTGAGCCTATCTTTACATTAAATACAAACAGGCCGACCCTGTCCCGCGGATTTTTTATCTCTTTTAAAAAAGAAATAATGGCATCTTTTGCGAAAGTTATTCTCCATATGTCCTCGTTTTCCGAGTTTGTAATTTTCCCGCTGCCGTCCCAGTACATACTGCCTGAATTATCAAGGACAAGAAGCAGGTTGATTCCGCGGTTTATGTTGACACCCTTTTCTACAAGAAAGATCTCCCTCTCCTGCTCCGGCCGGCCCTCGGCAGTTTCGAATATTTTAAAATTGTCTTTGCCGAGATCTTTTACGCTGACCCCGTCTTCGTCTGTCACACTGATATAAACTTTGATCCTCTGGTTGATAATAAGTGAGGTGATGTCGATCTGAGAAATTCTCAGGGAGTCTGAAAATACCTGTGAAAATGAAGCCCCAAGGATCATAAAAAGAATACAAACAGATAGTAACGCCTTCTTTCTTTTCATCAGGTTCTCCCTACTTTTTTTTGTACAGGAACTGGGCATCACCTACACGAATAATATCGCCGTTTCTTAATTTTGTCCCGGCAGTTTTGTCATCATTAACAAATGTCCCGGTTTTTGATCCCGCGTCCGTCAATACAAAATCATTTTTTACTTTTTTTATCTCCGCATGGACATCGGCGACGTTTGTGTAACCGTTTATGCCTATTTCGGTTTTTCCGGACCTGCCTATACTTGTCATCCGGACCGTTAAAGGAAACTCTTTGCCCTTGAATCTGCCGTTCAATAAACTAAGAGTTGACCTGGCCAGCCTGTTTTCAACTAAACCGTAAAATATCCCGATCAAAAAACCTATTAAGACCAACCCTACCAGCCTGGCAAAAATGTTCCCCGGAGAATATATTTTTATAAATTCAACCGCAAGCCCGCCTGAAATTCCACCTGTAAACCCGCCGATAATCCCGTTCCTGACCTTGCCGAAAGACCTGCTTCTGATACCGTGGGCTACTCCTATGCATATACCGAATGTAGCCCATCCGATGGCCCTGGAGACCGGGATACCGATTCTCTGAAAACTTAAATTGGAATTAAAAAAGGTAGTCCCAATGTACAGTAAGGCAGCCTGCCCCGCGACAAAGCCTGCCAACCCGCCGATCACTCCGGTTGCCATCCCCATTACGATACCGTTTTTGATCTTTTCTTTCGAAACTGAAATGAGCCCCTCGCTTGCCCCGAAGCAACCTCCCATGAATAAACCGACAGAAATACCAAGTACGATATTGAACACCAGGAGGGTCCCGAAAGTTTCCTGATAATGGATTACCAGCTCGGTAAAGGGCCAGGAAAGTATCCCGGCAATAATCCCTGATAAGCCAAAAAAAATGATTCTCATAAATAACGACATGAGATCTCCCCGAAACTAATTAAAGTAAACGATACTTTAATACAGTCTATGCGAAAATTTTCTTGATTTTATTTTTTTAATATTTTCAGCTCTTTTTCCTCTGTATTATACGAGACATCGACAATGGTCGTCTTTTTTGAAGATATGCTGAATTGAAGGTTTTCCACATGGTTTTTGTCCTTTTCAACTGTCAATATGTAGTTACCTTCCGTTAACATGAACTCCCTCACTCCTACGGTTGTTTTACCGTACCTGACAAAATCCTTTTTCATTTCTCCGATATAATTCTCTTTGCGGTTATCGATCAGCAGATCGAGCCTTTCAAAATTGCTTTCAATCCTCAGTATGCCCGGTTCTTTTATAAGACTCACCTCTATCAATGCCGAATCCAGGTCTTTCTCGACATGAAATTTTACATTTTTCGGGTAGTATCCGGGCGTGTTAAATTTAAATGAATAATCTTCTCCTGACAACAATCGGTTATTTAAATACTTTTTTAATTTTTTACTGTTATTGTATTTCTTCCAGTCTATCCATTTTTTTTCATCTTCCAGGTAGAAGGATATATCCGCAATTTTATAAATCGACTCAGCTGACTGGCTGTCAAATACATCAATAGAAAAAGACACCTTTTTGGGGCCGGTATCAGCCAGATCGAACTGGATGGTTCTTTTTTCATAGGTTTTTATGTCCTGCTTCTGGATCTCTCTCGGGTTTAGATAGAAGGATTTGTAATACTTCTGGTTCTCCAGGTAGAACTCCATGTTGTAATTACCGGCCGGTAGGTAAAGTGTTTTTGTTGTTAGTATGTTTGTTTCGACCCGGGTTTTTTCTTTTTCTTTTTCTTTAAACAGGAACTTTTTTATAAACGGAATAAAAAACACTTTTTCTGAAGATGTCAATCTGTAACTTCGGCTTTTATTATCTTCACCAGCCTCCGGATCAGAACGATCATCAGGATCAGAACGATCATCAGGATCGGAACGATCATCAGGGTCAGTGCTTGTTATGTGAGTCACGGCGTATATCAGGTCAGCTTCCTTGTAGTAATCCGGCGGAACCGAGGCTATTACTTCGAGACTTCCGTATTCCTTATTTTTAAAGAACTCGTAAAAATAACCTTTTAAATAAAAGTATGACCCGCCTGAGACTATAAGTATAAAGGCGATAAGCGCATAGATCAATTTTAAGCCGATGCCTTTGTTCTTTTTGCTGACCTTGATCGAAGCAGATATTGCTGTATCCGATCCGGACAAATAATCTTTAATATCGCTGTTGATCTCTTTTTGGTCCTTGTACCGCCTCGAATATTTTGAGAGCAGGTTGATCAAATGCCCAACATCTTTATACCGCCTGTTTATCCTGTGATTCATGGTCTTCTTGATTATATGCTTGAAAATACCCGGTATGGCGGGGTATTTCTTTTTCGGGTTTTCATATATACCCCTGTTGATGAGGTTTATGGTCTCCATGTTAAACTCTGAGGGGAAGGGTTTTACGCCGGTTGCCATCTCATACAGCATAACTCCCAGAGAATATATATCCGCCCTTTTGTCAACCTTGCTTGTGTCCGCGATCTGCTCGGGTGACATGTATGAAGGTGTTCCCAATGTCATCCCGATTTTGGTCAAACCATCATCAACAGCCTGTTTCGAAGTCGCGATACCGAAATCAACGAGCTTGACCTCCCCATTTTTTGAGATCAATATATTGGCTGGTTTGATGTCTCTGTGAATAACGTCCTTATCGTGAGCATACTTCAGTCCTTTGCAGATCTCCAGAAAGATCAGCAATGCGGCTTCGCTTGATAAACGCTCCCTGTCCCGTATCAGTTTGTCCAGGCTTATTCCATCCACATATTCCATGACTATATAGTATGACGAGCCTGCTTTAAAATGGTCGTACACTGTCACGATATGCTCGTCTCTGAAGTCTATCATCAAAGTAGCTTCTCTTTTAAACCTTTCGTTAAACCCGCGGTCTCCCCGCAGGGTGAGCTGTTTCAATATAACGTGCCTTTTTAACGTCGGGTGCTTTGCCAGGTAAAGGGCACCCATGCCGCCCTTGGCAATTTTTCCTACAACGGTGTATTTTCCGATTTTTGCTATTATTTTTGGCATAATTTAGTCTCTCTTTTTTTTGAAAATGTTATTAGCTATTGTTCAAGATCTTATCAACATTGTTCTCGATTTCCACAATATCCTCTTCAAGGTCTATGTCTTTATCCGGTTTGATCAGGGCTATTATGAATTTATTTGGATTGTGGATCTGGACATATCTTCCGTCCGCCCTCAAATTATACAAACCCGCGACCGCCCTGTGCCCGCCGAAATAAAAACTGCGCGGGTTATTTTCTCCGTCGATATAGCGGTCGAGCATCCGCGCGACACTTCCCTTTACAGCTGTATCGTTGTCCGTCCAGGTAAGGCCTTCAACAACATCAGGGCTGTTTCTGTACGCTGTAATATCATCCGGGTCGTAAAAAGTTTTCGGTTCCGAGTGGGAAATAAGAAAACTTTTTCCTATTGCAAAAACAGGTAAATTTTTCTCGAATAAATAATAGGCGTCTAAAAAATCCGGTCCGTAAAATTTATTGACGTATTCCAATACCATGGCACCTTCATAGGCAAATTTTCTGAACGGGAAATTTCCCCCTCCGTATTCATTAGAAATATTCTCATGATTACCCTTTAAGAAATGAAAATTAGGTGAATAAGCGGATTTTACCTCCATGACCATCTCCATCACACCCAGGCTTTCTCTCATTTCCTCATCTATGTATTTATGCTTTTTATATTTATTCATGTACTCTTCATAAGCAGATGCCCACCTTTCGACTGCCCTTCTTTCAGCATGAAATCCATCCCCCACGCAGACAACCTGAAGCATATCACGGGCAACCTTCTGTAAATTTGAAAAGCCGGTAATATCCTCCTGCAGCATTAAATTGAGAAAAAAATCCATTCGCGCATGTATGTCAGGGACAATAATTGTCGGGATATGGGGTTTCAGATTTACGATCCCGCCTGGAAGGGCCTGTTGATCGCGGGGTCTTGAGTTTTTTTCTTCGTTTTCAAGTGTGTGGTTTACATTTTCCAAAAGCCTTAAAAAACTATCGTGTTCGAGTGATGTTTTTCTTTTGTATATCTCAATAAGTTTGTCTCTTAATGAATGTTCTTCATTTTCCTGAAACAACTTTTGAGTACTCATACTCTAAGATTGTGCACCTTTTTAATGAAAGGATAACTAATCAAAATAAATATCTTTATAAAAGTAGCTCGTGGTGCTTCCCCGGTCAACCAAGGAATATAAACTAAGTAGTAAATTTACCGCTCTGATATCATTGTCTTATTTACTTCGACAAACTCTTCCTGTATCAGCAGGGTTACTTCGTTGAGCTTTTCTTCCTGTTCAATAGCGGTGTGGCTCCCTGTCAGTACTGCTATTTTGAAAATAGCGGATGTGTTTTTAACAGGGCCGATTACGAACTCTATCCGGTCGTCAACTGCAACATCTTTTGCAAGTGTCGAGCCCTCTTTTAACGCGGCATCAGGCACGTCGCTGCGTAAACCGATGCTTATGTACCCTGCATTTCGAACGCCGTCGACGATCGGGCCGATATTTACAAGAGACCCGGAATAGGTGATTGCCAGGGCAGCTCTTTCATCATCGGACGTCAGGAAGTCGACTTCTTCCATCCCCATCGCACCGATCTTTTTTTCAAACACCTTTTTCTTCTCCAGCCACCCCTTTGCGATTTTTTCAACTGACTCTTCATCAGGTGGAAGACCTGATGTTTTTGTAATCTCCCTGATGTGGTCCTGTATATTCTCAGGAATTTTATCTAAAAATTCACCCATATAGCAACTCCTTTATTTAATTGGTGACTTTGTACTATCTAAGTATACAGCACTCTGTACAATTATTTCAAATTTTTATCAAGCCCGAATTAATTCTATATGTTCATGTATTCTGTTGAAATTGACCGCGATATATTTTATAATGGTTATCAGGAGGTGGGATATGGATAATACGATCAATATTAAAAGCAGTGTCGGTAAAAGACTGGACAAGGTGAAGAAAACTGATTCCCTGTCTATTTCTTTCCATGGCAAAGAGATCCCCCTGGTAAGCGAGATCAAGCTAGGAAGGGACAAAAGCAATGATATCGTATTGGATGATAAGCTGGTATCCCGGAGCCATGCTCTGCTTCAGAAGATCAAAGCGGATTATTTTATCAAGGATTTAGACAGCTCGAACGGTACGTTTGTCAATGATCAAAAAGTTCCGAAAAACAAGTATGTGAAGTTAAAAAAGAAAGATGTGATCCGCATTGGCAAAATCGACCTTGTTATGACTTAAATTGCGTATGCCTGAATAAGCCGTTTTTGCTTAATCCTGAGTGTTTAAGATTATTATATGAGGCTTGGTTGCCGCCGGTAAGTATATTAAGAGCATCGCGTGGCCGTACAGCAATGTACAGCCCCGCCTTTCCTTTATATTCTATAATCTATATTTTCGGGTTTTAAAAAAAACAGACGATTTAGGGTGACAAAATATAATAATTATGGTATAGTAGTACCAGAATGCATTAATTCCGCAGCAATTATGGCAAAATTACTAAATATATCCGACGCAGCTTCTCTGGCTTTACACTCGATGGTATTTCTGGCTTCCAACAGGGAAAGAAACATTTCCACAAAGGAGATTGCGGATGTTTTAAATGCATCGGAGAATCATCTTTCAAAGGTGATGCAGCGGCTGGTCAAAGGGAAGCTTATCGAATCAAAACGAGGCCCTACCGGAGGTTTTGTAATATCCAAACCTCTTGATAAAATAACATTCATGGAGATATATGAGTCTGTTGAAGG
>DRHN01000259.1 GCA_011049595.1 Spirochaetota bacterium
CCTCGGTGGGGAAGGTGGTGCCGTCTCTCCTGACGGCTTGTGTCTCAGAGAATGCCTGCCCTTTTTCTTTTATTTGTTTTATCCTTTCCGGAATGTTGTCAATATATTCCGAAACATTTATGTCGGCAGACGTCATGTGTGTAAATTCCTCCTTGCTGTACCCAAAACGCTCGCACGCGACTCTGTTTACTTCTAAAAAATTCCCTTTTTCGTCACTAATGACGATCGCGTCAGCGGCATTGTCGAACAATGTACGGTATTTTTCCTCACTTTCCCGTAATGCCTCCTGAATAACCTCCTGTTCGGTAATGTCCTGTACCGTTCCGACCATTCGAACCGGTTTTCCGGTTTCATCAAAAGTAACAATTGCACATTCATGTACAGTCCGTATCTCTCCGTCAGAACGAACGATCCGATGTTTGATACTATGAGGTGTTTTCCCGGCAAGAGCTTTATTGTGTGATCTTACAACAGCCTCTTTATCCCCGGGGTGTATAAATCTCAAAACCAATTCATAGGTGGGGCTCATTTCTTCCTGATCGGCCCCGAACATCCTGTAGATCTCCTGTGACCAGAAGAGCTCACCTGTCGCCACATCCATCTCCCAGCTCCCCAGGTGCGCTATCTGCTCCGCCCTCGCAAGAACAGCCTCGCTATTTTTCAACCCCTCTTCCACACTTTTTCTCTCGGTAATATCTCTTCCTATGGCTACAACATACTTATTTCCGGTGCGAATATCCCTGTATAGAGACTTTTTTGTTGAAAGAAAATGCCTCTCCGCGCCGATTGTCTGTGACTCTTCATTCAAATCCACTTCATTAGTTTCAAAAACTTTATTATCCTTCTCCCAGTAAACATCCGCCTCCTCTTTCGGAAATATATCATAATCAGATTTCCCGATAAGCTCTTCTCTCGTGAACCCCCAAAATTTACATGCCGCATCATTTAAAAAGACCCATCTATGCAGCATGTCTTTTACAATAACCAGGTCATCCATAGAATTCAGTATATTCTCATAAAATTTCCGTGTTTGATCAAGCCTTTTCCCGCTTTGTTTTGACTCCCCTTTCATTTTAGCTATTTCATCAACCCTTAGGCGCAGATGTTTCAACTCGCTTATTAATTCAGGTTTAGTTTTATCTTCATCTTTCATACATCTCCCCTCACTGAAAGAGGTCAATGAATTCAGCCGATTTTATCTTATTATTGAGGTGCTTTTTTGTTAGTAATCGTGTAATTAAAATACTACATATTTATATTCTAAACCGAATATTAACAATTTGCCATTTTTTAGCGTCGAAAAAATCACAAGACAGGCGGGCAATAAAATAAATAGGCAGTGGCTTGTGTTATAATAGGGTGTTACAGTCATCTTTCTTTTCCCGCCAATCTCGATTTAGAAATTAGTATTCCCAAATTGATACGGCCAATAGTATAATATCTACTTTCAGAGCGGAAAAGATATTATTGTTATTTTTACAGATTTTTATTTAACGCGAATTCAGGAGAGATATCACACGTGTGTGATAATGGAATCAACATCTACGATTTACATCGTTTTTCATGGAACGACGGCCCGGGTATAAGAACGGTAGTTTTTCTTAAGGGATGCAATATGGACTGTTTCTGGTGCCAGAACCCTGAATCTCAATCCTCCCGGCGGGAGATTTTTTATTATAAAGAAAGATGCATCAATTGCGGAAATTGTGTGAAAGCATGTCCTGAAAACTGCCATTTTTGTGATAAAAGCGGCATACATGTTTATGACAGGGGGAAATGTGTAAAATGCGGTGATTGCGTAAAGGTTTGTTTTTCCGAAGCCCTCGGGGCCGCGGGTAAAAGAATGACAGATGGTTCAATTATGGAAGAAATCATAAAGGACATGGAATTCTATCAAATGTCGGGTGGAGGTGTAACACTGTCCGGAGGAGAGCCGCTTTTACAGGCGGGGGTGTGTTATGAACTTTTGCGAAAGTGCAGGGAAAAAAATATCGGTACGGCGCTGGATACTGCCGGAAATGTCGAGTGGTCTGATTTCCAAATGGTGCTGCCTGTTACAGATTATTTTTTATACGATATAAAAGCTCTGGATGATGAAATACACATGAAAGCATGCGGTGTGTCAAACAAAAAAATTCTGAAAAACCTGAGAAAATTATTAAATAAAGACGTGAAAATTATAATCAGGGTCCCGGTTATACCCGGCATCAATGACAATGTTGATACTGTGAGATCAATCGCTCAAATGGTCAGGGGGTATAAAAGTGTGGAAAAAATCGAACTATTGCCGTTACACAATATAGGCAGGTCAAAGTATCGGGCCCTGGAGAGAGAATACAGGGCCGGTGGTCTCACCACCCCCGGGCAGGGTAAAATGGCAGTTTTAAAAAGGTCGATAAGTTTGGTTTGATATGATTTTTATTTTTACCGGGTAATTGTTCCGACGTTTTTCAAGCAGGCGAGAAAGGAGGTTGAAAATGTTATCCGAAAGAATCAAGCGGCTCAGGTCAACGATACTGACCCTTGAAGATATCAATGATATCATCCCGCAGGAAACCATCCAGTGTGACCCGGATGACAAAAAGGGTCCGATGCTGAGGCATGCTGAAGCAGTGAGCGCTTTGTTCAGCAATGTTTCGATAAACCACATACCCGGAGAAAGAATTGCCGGGAACAACACGACTAAATACTCTCCCCGTCCCAACCACCTGACCGAATCGGACATGGAGGAAATAAAAAATTATCCCGGAAGGGTCCCCGGGGAAGTGCTGACGGCAATGGACGAGCACATATTCTACCTGTGGTCCTTTATCCAGGGCCACATAATACCGGATAAAGAGATGGTGCTGAAAAAAGGTGTAAAGGGGATAATAAAGGAAATTGAGTCACGTTTAGAAGATGCTTCGCTTGATAAAGATCAAAAGGAGTTTTTAGAGGCAGCGCTTATTGAGTGCAGGGCTTTTTTACACTATGTAAAACGCCACGCCGATCATTTTAAAGCTCTTGCGTCGACAGCAGATGATAAAGAGGAGAAAAAGGATCTGCTGGACTTGGCCCAGGTATGCTCGAGGGTTCCCGCTGAACCGGCTTCCTCTTTTCGCGAAGCGCTTCAGGCTGTGTGGCTTGCCCAGATAGCGACCCAGTTTGATGACTGCTCCAACCATTCGCTTGGCCGGCTTGACCGGTATTTATACCCCTATTATAAAAAAGACATAGAAAGCGGGGTCCTGACCGGGGAGGAGGCAAAGGAGCTTTTTTTCGAATTCTGGCTGAAATTCAACCTCGGGTACAAGTTCCAGGAGAAGAGCGGGGTTAAAATGGGTTTCAAGGCTGAAGACCCGGAGAACATGGAAATAGGGGCTTTAGATGACGGGGAGTTCGATGTATTTGATTCGCGGGATGGATATTCCTGGCTTGTCCTGAAGGCGATCAATCGGACCCACACGGACGACGGCCAGACATTGGATATAGCTGGGCTGGACAAAGACAACAACGACGCGACAAACGAGCTGTCATGGCTTATACTGGAAGCCGAAGATGAGCTCAGGACTTTTGAGCCGAAGCCGGTAATAAAGTATACCGACAAAACCGATGAAAACTTCATGAAAAAAGCGTACGAAATACTTGCGGACGGATTCGGGCTCCCGGCGATAACTTTCCATAAAGCCGGAGTAAAAGGATTTGAAAGTTATCGCGGTCAGTTCAAAAAAGAGGATATTCTTAACCACAGCCACATAGGATGTATAGAACTGGGAATACCGGGGAAATCATACACCGACCCGATGAACGCGTTTATAAATCTGCCGAAAATTCTCCTCACCACGGTAAACAACGGGTACTGTAATGGAAAAAAGATCGGTACCGAGATGACAGGCCCTGATACCTGGAATGCACTGCTGAATAATTTTTATACACAGCTTGAGTATTTTGTCAAACTCTACACCGAGACAATGAACGAAGCCGGCCCTTTTTATGCCGGTTTTTACTCCAGGCCGCTTGTTTCCGTTTTTGTGGACGGCTGCGTGGATAATGCTGTTCCTGTTGACAAGGGAGGCTCCACATACTGGACAAGGGCGGTCAACTGCACTGGTTTCGCGACTCTTATAGATTCCCTTTTCGCTGTAAAAAAGCTGGTTTATGGTGATAAATATATGAGTCTCATTGATTTCAATAAAGTTCTGGAAAATAACTTCAAAAACGAAGAGGCCCTCAGGCTGATGATCAAAAACCGAATACCGAAATTCGGCAACGGTGAAAAAGAGGTCGATGAATTGGCAGCAGAAGTGAGCTCGCGGTATGCCGGGATCGTCAAAAAATTTAAAACATTTAACGGCTGCAGCTACCATCCCGGTATTTACAGCTTCTATGAGCCTATAAAGACCATGGGAAAAGAAACAGGTGCCACGCCCGACGGCAGGAAAGCGGGGGAAGTGCTGTCGCTCAACAGCGCCCCGTATCACGGGTCCATTAAAAACGGGTTGTCAGATGTGCTGAGGTCGGTTGCAGCCATCGAGCACTCAAAAGTGGATAACGCATCCGTTGTGGATGTCCAGCTCACCTCTGACGCGACACCTGAAGTAATACAATATATTGTTGAGTATCTGTCAAAAAGGGATGTTTTGTACGTCCAGTTCAGCGTGGCAGACAGAGAAAAATTGCTGGAAGCCGACAAACATCCCGAGCGTTACCAGGACCTTATCGTGAGGGTAACCGGGTTCAGCGCCCGGTTCGTGGCGCTGCCGGAAAACACGCGGCAGGAGATAATAAACAGGTCCTGGTGGAATTGAGGCACCCGAAGCATGGGTAATCTTAAAATGCATTTCGGCGATTTAATACAATTATGACATACGTTTCAAGCTAAGAACAACAGCCTCTTGATTAATCTACAAAACGTGTTTTGCCACCTTTTTATAAGCGACAACGATGTCATTGGTGTCTTCATCCGTGAGGCTCGACGGGACCATCAGCAGGGCAGACCGGCTCGCCAGGTCGTCGCAGTTCGGTAAAGATTTTCTGTCGTACCTGTAATCCTTTGAAAACGCGTTTTCCGCAAGTGTCCACGGCCACCCGCTCGGTGAGATACTGCGGCGGTTGACCAGGCTCAGGTTGTTGAAAAACCAGTGAAGGCCCCATTCCTCCATCGAAAGGGTGTGCAGAGACCCTTCTTTGCCGCGGATACCTTCAGCTTTTAACGCTTCGGTAAAATTTTTACAGATTTCAGAGGTTTTATAAATCGTGATCATAAAACACCCGCTGTCGCCCGAGGGGTCGAGGATCCTCCTGAAACTCAACCCAGGTATGTCCTCAAGCTGTTTCCGTATTTTCCATTTCGCGTTTCTCATCGCGGTTGTAATTTTGTCGATTTTTTCTAACTGGGCCAGGGCCAGGGCCCCGGTGACTTCGCTCATCCTGGCGCCGGCGCCGAAGATCTGGTAACGCTCTTCATCGCTTGTCTGCATGAGCTGGCCTTTGTCGTTGCGGGCGTAGCCAAGGTCGTGGGCAGCGAAACACCTTTTGTACAGGTACTCATCGTCGCAGATTATCATCCCGCCTTCACCGGCAGTTATGTTCTTGTTTATCTGAAAGCTGAAGATACCGATGTCGCCGTATGTGCCTATATATTTCCCGTTGAGCTTTGCGCCGTTGGATTGCGCGGAGTCTTCAAGCACCTTGAGGCCGTTTTTCCGTGCGATGTCCATGACGGGTTCGATGTTGCCGGCTGCGCCGCTCATGTGCACGAACAGAATCGCCTTGCTCCTGGAGCTTATCTTGTTTTTTAAGTCCTCCGGCGACATGGTAAATGTGTCGTCGATGTCTATCATCCTGGGGATAGCTCCTAACCTCACAATGGCGTTGATACAGCTGGTCCACTGGTACCCCTGGAGCAGCACTTCATCCCCGGGACCGACGCCGAAAGCTGCCAGGGCGACATAAAGGGCTTCCGTGCCGCTGCTTACGCCGAGAGCGTACTTTGAGCCACGCTGTTTTGCGAACTCATCCTCAAGTTTGTCGCACATATTCTGAAGGTCCGGACCGTAAAACCGGAAGGGGTTGCGGGCCTTGACTACGCGAAGGACATATTCCTCCTCTTTTTCGCCGTAATAGTTCGCGCCCGGAAATTCGGGCGGAAGCGGTTGTGTACGTACCGGGCTGCCCCCCTCAATAGCGAGCTTTCCGTCGATCCTGCTGTCAACTGCTGCTTTTCCATCTGACATTTTAATTTTTCTCCTTAAACATTAAAATCAAACATCTCGTTAGCGTTTTTATAAAGTATACGTTCTTTGTCTTCGGTAGAAATATCAGCTCCGAGAACGCGTCCTATGTGGCCCCTGGGGTCAAGCCAGCTAAAATCTGACGCGTACAATATTTTTTCGGCCCCTATCTCTTTTACAAGCCATTCAACCACACCGAACCCTTTTGCCTCACCGCAGATGTCGACATAAACATTATCGTGCTGCTTGACCATTTCGATTGCCTGGACCTGACCGTAATAATGGCCTCCCCCGTGGCCAAGGAGTATTTTGAGCCCCTGGTGCCGGCCCGCAATGCGGTCAACAAGTTTGGGTTGGGAGTACTCCTGTGAGGGTACCACCTCAAAGGGGTAGGTGTTTTGAGGGGTGGCATCCCAGGAATGGGTCAGAACAACAAGCTTTTTTTCATCCGCGTATTCCCAGAGAGGTTCATAATTCCTGCCGTCTATCGGATACTCGTGCATGGCAGGATGAATTTTTACCCCGACAAAACCCTTGACAGAAATGTATTTATCAATGAGCTTGAGTGATTCTTTTTGAAAAAAAGGGTCGTATATCGCGTAGGCGAATATTCTTCCTGGAAACTTTTGGACTGCCTCAACGGTTTCTTCAAAAGCGAATTCTATATGGTGCGTGTACAGGCCTACGATATGACTTGTACATATATTTTTTATTCCGCAGATGTCCATTATTTCGATCATTTTCCCGGGTGTTACATCCGGCATGTAAAAGTTTGAGCAGTAGCCGAGATGGGTGTGAGCGTCAACAATAAAAGGTTCGTTATTCATCGCCGTACCCCCTCGATCAATTTTTCGAGATTACCGTGAGCTATCATTTCCTTGTCTTTCATGTCGAAGCTGCCGTGGGTGATCAGCATCATGGACGTCTGGGAATCATCAACCGGGTAATAGGTTGAAAAGATCATCCGCTTTGCACCGAAACGCCTGACAATATCATCGACCTGCAGGTAAAGGTGGGAGTTGTGGACCTCGAGATAAAGGTTTTCGCATTTTTCCATCAACGGATACAGGTATCTTAGATCTCTGTAGGTTTCCGCGTCACCCTGCTCCACGATTATGGGAAGTGCCGGGTATTGTGTAAGGATACCGTAAAGGTCGCTCCAGGTTATCTCCCGGGACCTGATAAAAAGAGGGACCCTCCTTTGCTCGAGGCTGCCGAAAAGTGTGGAGGCAGACCATTCATCGACAGAAAAGCGCTGCGAGTCCGGGAATATTTTTGCGAAATATACGTCTTTTTCGATCATGTAATCGATGTACTCATCGGGAGGGTCGAGCTCCCGTGTACCTTCGGGCAGCAGTATAAAACACCCGGTCAGCCGGTCGTTCCCGGCGATTTCCCGGAGCAGTTTCTCATTTCCAAAAAGGGGGTGGGAATAGCGTGCAAGAGAATGACAGACAACCGCTTTTTCGGTCCCGCAGCGGTCCATGTGGCCGATCAGATCGTCAACGCTGTTCATAAAGACAGGACCCCGGTTGTTCACCCGTCCGAGACAGCAGTTTGCATCGAAAAAATGAAGCCCATGTATTTTTTCCTTGTATTCATTTTCCATCTGCTCCACTAAATTACTCATTTTTCTTACTTTTCCTGTAAGTCAATCATGTATGAAACGTGAAATCCGAAAATCTGTTTTGTACCCAGTGTAAAAAGTACCCCGGATAAAAATAGTTCCGGATTTTCAAACACGTAAATTACCAGCAGGTGTAACCCCCGTCTATCGTGACTGTTGTCCCGGTCATGTAATTTGAAATATCCGAGGCCATTACTACCAGGAGCCCTGCAAGCTCTTCGATGGCGCCCAGTTTCCTTAGAGGGATCATATCAAGCACTTTGTCATACAGGCCAGGCTCTTTTTTCAGGAACTTCTGGTTCGGGACCGTGTTGTAGTACCCCGGGGCTATGGCGTTTACATTTATATTGTATGGCGCCCATTCGGTCGCCAGGACTTTTGTCATCATTATTATCGCCGTCTTTGTCACTTCGTAGGAGCCGCCGTGAAAATATTTAAGAACGTCGTAGGCTGCAGCGGAACTGATGTTGATGATTTTCCCCTTTTTCTGCTTTTTCATTATTTTTGCCGCTTCCCTTGAACACAGAAAAACCCCAGTGATGTTCGGGTCTATAACAGATTTCCACTCATCAAGAGATGTGTCCTCGGGTGCCTTGTCGATCCTCATTGATGCCGCGTTGTTGACGAGGATATCGACAGTCCCGAACCTCCCGACCGTTTTGTCTACCATTTCGATAATGTTGTCTTCATTGCTGATGTCGGATTCAAGCTCCAGCACTTCCCGCCCGGTATTTTTGATCTTTCCGGCTGTGTCCTTCAGCTCCGAACCGTGCCGGCTGGTGATCACGACATGGGCGCCGGCTTCGGCAAGGGCAACTGCGAACGCGCTTCCCAATCCCCGGCTTGCCCCTGTCACTATGGCGATCTTATCTTTTAAATTTATCAGATCCTGCACACTCATAATACTCTCCTTCCTGTTTATTACCATGAGATTGCTCATGGCAGTGCAAAAGGCATCAACCAATGGGGGTCAACTTTTACAGGATCTTATGCGCGGTATTCACGCACTTTTTCCATGCACCGGTTGACTTCATCGGCGCTTTCAGCCCCCGAAACATAGTAGAACGTCCCACCCGGCAGGGTGTTGTTATTGAGCCTTTCTGTAAAGTCTTTGTAGTCAGCGTAGACGCTTATTGGAATTCCGCGGGAACGTTTTTTAAGATCATCGAGGATGCTGAACATCGGCGGGTGGTCTTTTTCATCGACAAAAAGGAGCGCTTTCAGCCCCTCGATCGTGCTTACAGCATCGGTGAGGTGTCGGCCGTTCGCGTGGATGTGAAGTACACCGCCGTCATATTTTTTAAATATCCGTTCGATAGGTCCGCGGCCCCACTTTTCGAAATAATCAATGGATGTCATGTGAAAGGGGTCGACACTTTCACAAATGACCCTTCCGGGCAGCCACGGGACAACCCATGAGCATGTTCCCCCGTTTACCCCCCCGACTATATCAAAAAAAGTATCGTGGACTTTCAGGTTGATATCGAAGCCCAGGTCGATGGCCTTACGGACAAGTTCAGGACTGTCCTCGATGCTCAAATATGTGTCGGTGGCCCCTATGAGTTCGAAAACAAAATTAAGCCCGTCGATCAGGATCAAATGTGCTATCCCGAATTTTCCCATGGCTGCCTCTGTCATGATCCCGAGCTGTTTTTTGTACCTTTGAAACCAGACGTTGGATTCATCAAAAGAAAGGGTGTCGAATTCGGACAGGTTTTTGAGTAGAGGCGGCACCATGGAAGATATCCATCCCGAGGAGACCCACCCGTCCTCAGCCATGGCCAGAAACCGGACGTCACCGCCGAGCATCCCGCCGTAAAGTCCCTGATCGAACTCACTTGGATACGCGTAAGGGATCGAGTCGTCCTCTAAAGGGGCGCGTCCCTGTAAGTGTCTGTCCCAGAACGCTGCCCTTTCAAAGGGGTCGGGATATTCCGAGAAAAAGGATTCTGTGTACTGCTTTTGGAAATCTTTCATTGCCCCGGACGGCAATACGAAAGACGCGAATATCCGGTCCGGGGCCTCCCCTTCAAGCAAGGGGGTAATCCGCTTTATTACTTCCCCGGCGTTCTTTTTGTATGATAATAAACCCATTTTTTCCTCCGGTACAAACCCCGCTGGAAACAAAAGCGCCGCATCATGCCAATTAGCCGCCGGCATAACAGTTCAATAAAAGTGACTACATGCGAAAAGACATCATCCCTTCACAGCGCCCGCAGTCAGACCCGAAACGATGTATTTCTGAAGCACTAATACAAGGACAACGGGCGGAAGAACGGTCAACACTGCTGCCGCAGCCATCTGGTTCCACAGTATCTGCTCTATCTGTCTGAACCCGATCAATACAGGGGGCATGGTCAACTGGTCTGTCAGGATAAGCGCGTAAAAGAATTCACTCCACCCCTCGAGCATTGACATGATGAACACCGCGACAAACCCGGGTATGGCAATGGGAATGACGATCCTGAACAGTGTCCCGAACCGGCCCAGGCCGTCGATCATCCCCATTTCTTCCAGGTCTGCTGGCACCTTGTCGAAATACACCTTCAAAAGCCAGATCGACAGGGGCAGAATAAATAAATTATACGACAGGATCAACACCCATGGGGTGTTGATCAGCTTAAGCATCCTGAATAAAATAAAAAACGGGATTACCATTGCCATAGGGGGCAGGACCCTTGAGCCGAGAAAGGTCAGGTAAAGGGAACGGTTGAACTTCGTTCTGAACCGGGACATTGAATATGCGGCAAGCCCTCCTACGATCGTGTTGTAAAGAGCAACTATGAATGAGATGTAAAAACTGTTGCCCATCGCGGGCAGTACAGGCCGCGAGCTCTCGTAGGTCCCTATCTGGTGCCCTGTTTCATGAGCGCCGCTGCTGAATTTGCCTAACAGCACGCTTCTGTAGTTTTTCAATGTGGGCTCTTTCGGTATCCAGTTGGGCGGGACCGCGCCAAGCTCTTTTATGTTCATAAAACTTGACATCACCACCCAGACAAAAGGAAATATGATCCAGAACACGAATATGGGCAGGATGATGTAAAGAAAGATTTTTAATATAAGCTTCTTTGAACTATGCTTCATTTTTTTTCTCTGTTTTTCAGTATTTTTTCTCGATCCGGGTTAAAATATTCACGTAGACCAAACCCAGCACAAGACATAACAGTGTGAGTATATACCCGATGGCGGCGCCCGCCCCAAGCCTTAGTTTCTCGAATGCTGTCCTGTACATGTGGATCGCGATTATCTCTGTAGCGTTGGCAGGCCCTCCCTCGGTCATTATAAACACGGTGTCAAACTGCATCAGGCCGTACAGGGTATTTATCATGATAACGATCATTATCGTGGGCGCCATCCAGGGCAGGGTTATGCTGGAAAATTTCTGCAGCATGTTTGCCCCGTCTATAGTTGCCGCCTCGTACAGTTCTTCGGGAATTGTTTGTATGGAAGCCAGTAGAAGGATCGCGGAGAACGACGCCTGCCGCCAGATGACAGGGAGCGCCGTATAGTACAATACAGTTTTTATATTGCCGAGAAAAGGTATGTACTCTTTAATGATGCCCAACTGGTACAACAAGCCGTTGAGTGCCCCGAACTGGGCGTTAAGCATCCAGTGCCACATTATACCTATAACCACCCACGGTACCGCCCACGGAAGGATGAGTATAGCCCTCGCGAACCCGCGGCCCACGAACTTTTGGTTCAAATAGAGCGCGAACAGCGTGCCGAGTATTGTGGATAAAGCTGTGCTGAAAGTCGCGAATATAATAGTGCGTATAAGAGATTCATTGAATGACTTTGTTTTAAAAAGGTCGATATAATTTTTAAAACCCACAAAGGTCAGCTTGCTGGTCATCAGATCTATTTTACTGAGACTTAAAATAACAGTGTACACAAAGGGATATACAAGAAAAATAAGAATTGAAATTATAGCCGGAACAACAAAAAGAAGAGAAGATCTGTAGTCCCATTTCGTGAGCAGCCTGGTCCTTGCCATTTTATATTCCCTGGGAAATATCGATGGGACGGGCCGGTAATTTCGGCCCGTCCCCTTACCATCATCGATTATTGTGTTGCGGCTTTTGCATTCCTGGCTATATCGGCGATCTGCTCTATAGCATCATCCGTGGAAACTTCACCCAGTATCATCTTGTGGAGCAGAGGGGCCGCTTCGGTCCTGAACTCGGGGTACCATATCTGCTGCCTTACTTTCATTACCTCGGATTTGTTGTTGACAATGTCCATCAACTGGTCCCAGTCGATCCAGTTTTTGAAACTGTCGACAATTTCCTGGTCTTTGTAAAAACCTTTGTACGGCTCGAGCAAGCCGGCTTCAATCGCCCATGTTTTGGGGACGTGGTACTCACCCTCTTTGTTTTTCCAGCTGTAGAACTTGAGCAGCTCCCATGCGCGGTCCTGGTCGGGGCTGTTTCCGCCTAACTGGAGCACTTCCCCTATAAGGAGACCTGTCCCCGTCTTTCCGGGCTCCCATGGGCCGAAGGTAATATTGGCCGACTCTTTCGCGTCTGCTTCAACAAGGCCCTTTAAGAAGTAATGGTGCAGGTTGTAAAACGCTGCTTGACCTTCCTGCATCATAATCGAGAAGTCGGAAATAAAATCGGTCATGATCGTAGGCGAGGTCAGCCCATCCTGATACATGCTCACCCACCAGTCAAAAACCCTTTTTGTGTCAGGGTCGTTCTGGAAAGTGGGGTCATAGTTGTCGTCAAATATTTGTATCCCTTCCGAAAGCAGGTAAATGAAGAAGTAGCGGTCTACGAAATCCTGGTTCCAGTAGGCGATATAGGGATTTTTAACACCCATTTCCTTCAGCGCCACGCTCATCTCGTACATCTCCTCTTTTGTTTTCGGGAAATGGTCGTACCCGGCTTTGCTCAACAGTTCTTTGTTGTACATTGTCACAAAAGGGGCCAGGAAGTAGGGGAGGCTTACTATCCTTCCGTCATCGGTGACGTAAAGAGGCTTCGCCGCATCGATTATATCGTCCATGATCTCATTGACACCGGGTTTGTCGGTCAGCTCGGCAGCCCAGCCCACGTTTATCCAGCGTAGCTGGTTCCAGCTGAAGTTGTACATGACGTCCATCCGGACACCGCCCATGATCTTTACCTGCATGGCGGGCACATAGCCCAGGTTGGGCAGGATGTGTGTCTCGGTCTGCTCATTCCAGTGCTCTTCAAAATACTCGTTGTACTCGTTGATCTTGTCGGGCATGAATATCCAGGCATAAAATTGCAGCGGGTCGGTAGTGCCTGTCGGTGCTTCCGCGGCTGCTTCTCCACCTTCATCTTTCCCTTTGGTGCCCGCGACAAGCGTCAGCGGTATTAATAAGACAGCAGCCACCATAAAAACTAAAAACTTTTTTTTCATTTGCATTCCTCCTGTAAAAAATTGATTTATTTATATGTAAAAACTCTGGAAATTAGAGCCAGAATTATTTGCTGGATCAGGGTAAAGGATTATTATTAAAAAAATATTGTTGATATTTAGTGTCGATTCGGCGTAAATCTATGATAAAAGAATGTACAATCTTACATAAATTGAAAATTTGTGTCAAGCACTTTCTTGAATAGCAGGGTTATATTTTTTTCAGTATACAAAAAAAATTATCTCACAAATTTTCGGTATTTAATTTCGGAAGCAGTTTTTCATAAAAATTTTTAAAAAACTGAAAAACTATCTTGACAAATATTAGAAGTTTAGTATGATATATGGAATCGATTCCAATCCGGGTACACATAAAAAATGGCAACCATTATCGATGTGGCAAAGAAAGCCGGTGTTTCACGGACGACCGTCTCAAGGGTGCTCAATAAAAGCCCGCTTGTAAATGCGGAAACCAGAAAGAATGTCCTGAAAACCATTCACGAGCTCAAATATACCCCGAACATCCTTGCCAGGAGCATGAGGTCGCGGAAAACAAAATCTTTCGCTGTGCTTATACCTGAATTCACAAACCTCTACTATTCCGAGCTGCTGAAGTACATCGAAATTGAAGCGCGAAAAAAAGGCTATCTCGCTGTTGTGTGCACCACTGAGATAGACCCGGAAAGGGAAAAAGAGTACGTGCTGCAGCTCCTGCGAAGGAACGTGGACGGGTTCATCTTCTGCTGGTACAGGGGTGTCAGCGAATACAGGGAATATTTAAGGGATATCGTAAAAAAGGCGCCTGTCGTGCTCCTTGACCAGCCATCCGGCGGGCTTCCTATTACATCGGTTTACACTGATGGATACAAAGGCGTAAAAGATCTTACAAATTACCTGATTAATAAAGGTCACCGAAAGTTTGGTGTGATAAAGAACCTGGGCATTTTTCCGGTCAATCAGAACCGGTTCAGAGGTTTTTTGAGTGCCGTAGAGGAAAATGACTTAAATGCAGAAGAATGTCTGGTCGAAGAAGCGGATTACAGCATGGAGGGAGGCTACGATGCAGCAAGACGGCTTTTATTAAGGGGAAACCCCACAGCTGTTATTGCGATGGATGACACGGTGGCGATCGGAGCAATGGAATATTTTATAAACGAAAAAAAGCTGTCAATACCGGGAGATATCGCCGTATCGGGCTTTGACAACATCAGCCTGTCGCGGCTCACTTCCCCTCCGCTGACTACAGTCGGCCAGCCTATCGAAAGAATCGCTGCGGAAGCGACTTCTCAGCTCATCAACCTGGTTGAAAACGCATCAGGAGAAAACAGGGAGATCGTACTGCCTCCCGAATTAATAATCAGAGCTTCAACGGGGTGAAAAAATGACCGAATTGAACTCTTACGAAAGAGTTTTGAACACTTTTGAAGGAAAGCCTCTTGACCGGCTTCCCCTTTTCGACATCATCCACAATGTCGATTTCATCGAGCAGGTTGCGGGGGAGAAAGTAACCCCCTCAAACGCTGAAGACCTTGTTTGCAGGGCGGCAGGGGAAACCCTTGATCTTGTAAGGCACTTCTGTATCCCGGAAAACCTTGAGAAAAGAGAGTTTACCGATGAAGACGGTTTTGTCTATGTCGACGAGTGGTGGACAATGGAGATACGGCACAGGCCGTTAGAGTCTATGTATGATGCCTCCGAGCTTATGAAGAAAGACATAGACAGGATCTACGCATGCATCGAAAAGCAGAAGTTCTGCCATCAGGCCAGGGAGCAGCTGAACCTGTTCGGGGAGAAGTATGAGTATCCTGAGGAAGTGAACAGGCACTTCGAGAGGGTGTCTGAAAAATTGGGCGATACAATGATGATCGCTCCCGAAACGGTACCCGGGCTTTACACAGCGTCCAATAGATATGGATTCAACTGGCTCATCTACATGTTCAAAGACCACCCCGAGCTGGCATTCAGGTATTACGACGCGCTTATAGATTACGAGCTTTTCAGGATCGACAGTTTCGCGCCCACGAACCTGTCGAAGATCGCGTTTATATCCGAGATGGTCGCTTTTAACACGGGCCTTATATGGCCGCCCGAGTTTGTCAGGAAGGAGATACTGCCGAGGGCAGGGAGATGTGTAGATAGATGGAAGAAATACGGGTACTATGTGATATGGCACAGTGACGGAAACAAATGGGACCTTATCGAAGATCTGCTAGAGCTTGGTGTTGATTCGGTCAATCCTTGCGAGCCGCTTGCAACAATGGAGGTCAGGAAATTCCGGGAATTATATCCGGACACTGTGATAGGGTCGATGATAGACTGTCAGGACCTATTGGCGTTCGGTTCCCCCGATGAGATAAAAAAATCAACCGAAAAGGCGATCGAGGATTCGGGCGGGGCGAGGACGCTTATAGGCTCCACTTCCGAGATCCACCCCGGGATAAAAGTGGAAAACGCTTTGGCCATGTATGAAACAGGACATAACTACAGCCTTTAAGACGATAAACGCAAATGTGCGCGGATATGGAGACGGTAATGGGGTTCGA
>DRHN01000260.1 GCA_011049595.1 Spirochaetota bacterium
AACTGATGAAAAGTTCATTATCATTTCATCCATATCGTCTATTATAGCTTGTAATTCATGTGAAAAGATTAGAACTAATGTCCCCGTGGAAGCGAGTACTCTTAACTGTGATAATTCTTTTTCAAGTTTTTCATTTTTTATTTGAAACTCTTTTTCTTCAGCCCTTCTACGTTCTTCCTCTGTCTTTCTTCTTTCTTCTTCAGCTTTCCTTAATTCTTCTTGTTCCTTTTTTCTATTTTCTTCGGCTCTTTCCCTGGCTTCTTTTTCATTCTTTCTTCTTTCCTGTTCCTCTCTTCTCGCTTCATCTTCAGCCTTCAGAAGCATTCTTTCTTCTTTTATTGCCTGTTCTGCTTTCTCTCTCGCTCTTTTATCTGCTGTTCTAATAGCCTCTTCTTCAGCTTTTCTGCGTTCCTCTTCGGCCCTTCTTCTTTCTTCTTCAATTTTTCTCAGTTCTTCTTCAGCTTTTTTTCTGGCCTTTTCTGCCTCCCAAGCCTCCTCTTCAGCCTTTTTTCTTCCCTCCCCTGCCCTTCTTGCTCTATCCTCGGCTTTTCTTTGGGCTTCTTCAGCTCTTCTTCTTGCCTCTTTTTCAGCTTTTCTTTGTACCTCTTTAGCTGCCTTCGCTCTCTCATCCTTCTCTTTTATCTCTTTAGATATTTCACTTGCATATAAAACTGTGGCAAAATCAATTCCCAATCGGACAAATTGTCTTAATTCATCAGAAGCTTCATTTTCCAATAGTTTTTCACGATTAACAGTGATTTCTAAACGTGTGTTGTCTTTTTTCAGAAACATGACATATCCAAATAGGTTTTGATTTCTGAATAATCGTAACCCCGGACGTTTATCTTCTCCATATTTGCTAACTTCTTCATCCAGCATTACTAGAGACCGTGCTCGATCATAATCAAGTCTTAACCAATCATCCCCCTTACTGCCGTATCCGAACACCCTGAAGTTATCGGAATATACTTTTATTCCGCCTCTTTCTGTTCCTGTTCTACTGGCTTGTCCGAGTTTCCAATCCGAGCGCTTAAAAAGATCTGCCCGATAACTAAAAATATACACTTCTAATTTTGCGCTCTTTGAATATTTATAACCTTCAGTCCTGTAGTAAGCCTTATCTATTTTATTTAGTATTTTGTTTAAAACTTCAATTTTATACGTTGCAAGACCATTTTCATTAACAGATCCTGTGAGCTTAGCCCAGGCATTATTAAGGAAACCCGCCTCAAGTGCTTTCTCTTGTGCTGGGAACTCAGGACACTCAATATCTACCCTAAATCCCGGGTCATACTCTTCCGGCTTTTCTTTTAATTCAATTTCAGACTCGAACGTTAGAGGGGATATCAGATCTGCCAACTCATTTTTAAGCTGTCTAATATCCGGATTCTTCCAAGATCCAGTAGTATCCTCTAAAATTAGGGTGGTGCCTGTTTGAGTTTCTCTTGGAACAGACATAAACATAGAAACTCAAATGGCCAATACTTGTAACTGATTGGTATTAGTCGATTTATGATGGGGCACTGGCGATAAGATTCAGTAAAATCTCAGTTCGCAGAATCGACTGAAAAACCTGAGGGCTTCCAGGAGAGAAGGTTCAAGGCAAACTTACGGTCAAGCAGCCCTTTGACGACAAGATATTTTATCATTCGTCTTCTGAACACTTCTGCCAACTGTAATGGAGGTGGAAGCGCCTACCGAGTCCTTTATCGGTAAACTATGAAAACAGCCTTTATCGTCAATAAATGTTTACAATGTTTGCAATTCCAGCTCAATCTGTTTAAAAAAGCAATTCAGTTCAGGGACAATATTCCCATGCACTGTACCCCAATGCTGCATTAACCCGAGTTCAACTATCCTTTTAAACAGCTGGACCACATCTGAAGAAAACTTCACCAGCATATGTGAATATCCTTCCATAATACGCGGTCCTGCCATGGAATCACCAGTAAAAACGGTTGCCTTTAATTTTCCATATTCCGGGGTAAAGTTCAAGAAAGTCATTTCACCTGCCTTTGCTCTATAGGAAAGCCAAGCTCCTCGATTCCGGGACGCATCGAACTCTAAATCATAGGTTACAACATAAGTAGAGGGATCACCAACACGGATCTCTCCATGACCTGGATGCCCCATCAAAATGGTATTTTTGTAGCGATCAACAGAAAAAAATTCATTAAACATCCCTATTTGTCCCGCCAGCCTGCTAACAATAATCGTGGCTAAAACACCCGGAACATCGGCTTCGAAGCCGATTGTACATCCCAGCTCACCAATACGCGGGTGGTATAAATGAGGCCTGAAACCAAGAATGCGATATATATCTTCGTTAAAATCTTCCAATGCAATGCCGGAAAGCTGATATTCTTCAATTATTTTAACAAATGCCAGCGCTTGCTTTGCAGATGCTAATAGAGTATCGTCATCAACTCCTTCAACCGGATAGTTAGTCTTTAAGAATCGAACGTACTCTGCTGCATCCTTTTGCTTAATTCCTTTTACTACTTCACCATATGTAGCAACCGGTATGTAATCTATTTCGATCCCAAATTTTTCCGAAAAAAAGAATTCATCGAACCAGGATGATATCACAACACGGCATGGACTCGGTAAAACAGCGATACGGGTACCCTTAAGGCTTTTCTTTACTACCGCCGCTCTTATAAAAGCTTTTACTTCTTTTAAAGTTTCTTTTTCCTTTTCGTTTCCGAAAACGACCTCATACTCCCAATTATAGCGCTTGAATATATTCGAGGATTGTTGGACACTTACCGGAGAGCTCGCCCGTAACCACTCCTCTATTTTAAAATAATCAGGAAATCCTCGATATGGATCGTATGCCCACATTATTATGGGAACCTTCTTTGCCTCTTGAAGAAAAGCTACAACAGGGGCATCATTTGTCCATATTATGGGGCAAAACACAATAGCGTCAACATCCTCTTCGTTATACTTGCGAGCTTCCTGAATCGCACTATTTTTCGTATGTAGTAAGCCGGATGATATTATATCAAAATCTTTTCTCAGCTCTTCCGTTATTGAAGTAACGTCACTTTCGATTTTTTTAATGAAACCTGCATATGGCCCCTCCTTTGCGTCGCTAAGCCCTGCATCCCACCATGACTCTCCAGCCAGAAAAAACAGACCTATTTTTGGGTGATTGGTCATAGTCTAATCTCCTTTCTTTCATATTTAAAGTTATTTATTTTTTTCTCTATTGTGGTCAGCTTACCGGTCATTCCATTATCAGTATCTATATCATTGGGGTAATGAATTAAAACGATACCATGATGTGCTCCGCCAGCGAGTATATTTACAATACTCAACCTCACAATAATGCTTTAAATTGATTTCATTTCTTTTATCATTCACAGAATTAATACAGAATTGCACTCTTGTTATCATTTATCACCAGCTGAGGAATCTTTTCGGATTTTCTACCAAAATTGTATGGATTTGCTCTTCTGTCAGCCCTTCCTGTAAAAATCTGGGAACGATATTCTCCAGGATATGAGCATAGCCATGCCCCCCCCATTTAGTTAAACAGATTTTAAAACATATATCCTGTGAGATAAGGATATGCTCAATGTTCCCGCGCCTGATCTGTTCCTTAACCGTTTTAATTCTTGCATCATCACTCGGTATAAACATGCCTTCATAACTCATCAGATGCATGCCAAACTGATCGTACACTATATATGCACCGTGTTTTGCTACAGAATCAGCATAATCATAATCATCCATTGTGGGATCAAGATGGCTCAAAGCAACATTACTGATGTCAGCGCCTGCCTTTTCAAGAATATCCAGGATTTTATTTCCATCTTTTTCCCAAATTGGAGTATGTATCAGGACCGGACACCCAAGTTCCCGCTGGGCCATTGCGCTTGCGCGAAGACTCTTTATTTCAATCGGGTTACTTATATCAGAAACACCAACCTCTCCCAATAACCCGGGTTTTATCTTCATAGGACCAACACCATTTTTAAATTCATTGATCATTTTATCTTTAATCTGCTCATCAGACATTTCTTTTTCTTCTTCAGTCCATGAGCCTGCAACATAAAACGCCGATCCCATTATGATATTTAATCCAGTTTCGATCGAAATTTGATAGAGCGCCATCGGGTCTCTTCCCAAACCAACTGTTGATACATCACATATTGTCCCCCCACCGGCTATCTTAAACTTTCGAGCCTCATTCACGGCAACATACAAATCAGTCTGACATAAATTATCAAGATAATCAAAGTTATGATAAATAACATGTCCCCTGTTTTCCAAAGAAACAGGCTGACTAACCTTTTCCCTTTCCCATATTTCCTGTGGTTCTTCATGTGCCCAGCATTTTTGATCCCATAACAGGTGCTCATGCGGCAGAACAACCCCTAATTCCTCAGGTAAAATCTCTCCTAAAACCGTTATAACTCGCTTTCCCATATCATTTCTCCCATACTAATTAAGAATTGTATTTTCAAATATTATTCTGTACAATTGCACCACTTGTGATCATTTTCACAATTTCATCAATATTTGTCTCTAATTTTTCCTTAATTCCAACCTTTCGTCCTAACCTCAATACAAAAAACCTATCAGCAACCGTAAAAGCATGTTCCATGTTGTGTGTTATAATAATAATGGACGCTCCCTGGGCCTTTAATTTCTTAACTATTTCAAGTACATGTCTGGATTCCTTGACGCCCAAGGCAGCCGTAGGCTCATCAAGAATTACAATCTTTTTACCGAAACTTGCAGCTTTCGCAACAGCAATAGACTGTCTCTGTCCCCCGGAAAGCTTAGAAACCCATGCTCTAATATTCTTTATACTAACCCCAAGCTCAGCCAGCTTCTCATTTGACTGTTTTTCCATGGCCTTTTTATCAAGCACTTTAATAAAGCCAAACTTTTTCTGTATCTCTCTTGCAAGAAATAGATTTTGATATACATTCAGACAATTAATAAGTGCTAAATCCTGATAAACAACCTCAATTCCCAAATTCTTAGCATGCATAGGATCTTCAATATCAATCTTCTTTCCCTCTAAAAAAATCTCTCCTGAATCCTTTTTTACCGCCCCGGCTAATATTTTTATCAGTGTTGATTTCCCAGCCCCGTTATCTCCAAGGACTGCTAAAATCTCATTTTCTTCTAGTTGTAATGTTACATTATCTAAAGCCTCAACTTTCCCAAATCGCTTACATATATTTCTTGCTTCAACTATAAAAGCCATAAACAATTTCCCCGTAAATTAGTCTTCTTTTATCTGCTTAATGGTTTCCGCACCTACCGCTAATATAAGGATTAATCCTTTTGCTACCTGCTGCCAATAACTATGCAATTCCAAAAGCAGCATTCCATTTGTAATCATACCTATTATAAGTACTCCCAATAAAGTTCCCCCCAGATTTCCTACACCTCCAAATATACTTGTCCCGCCAATTACAACAGCAGTAATTACATCCATTTCGAAACTCAATCCCTGATTGGGTAATGCTGCTCCAAATCTTGATGAAGCCATAACTCCCGACATACCAATTAATAATCCTGTATTAACAAAAGCAAAAACCATGTAAAGCTTATCATTTATTCCAGATCGACGCGAAGCAATACGATCGCCGCCAATGGCATATAAAAACAAACCGAACTTTGTTTTTCTTTGAATAAAAAGATAAATAAGGAAAATTATTGCCATAAAAACCACAGGAACAGGCATGACTCCCAATACATAACCCCTGCCCAACCAAAGGTATCCATCAGGAACACCGTAGATAGTATGCCCTCCTGTTATTAAAAACGCCGCACCTCTTAGAGTAACCATCATCCCTAATGTCGCTAAAAGAGGGGGGAGGTTTATTTTTGTAACCAGCAGGCCATTAATAAGTCCAATCAAACCGCCAGCCATAATCCCGACTATTATTCCTAAAGGAACAGGCAGACCGACCTTTACTACAGAAAGAGCACAAATGACACCTGTCACTGCATTTGCAGAGCCGACAGAAAGATCAATACCACCTGCAGTGATAAGGAAGGTCATCCCAACGGAAGCAATTAATAGCATTGCTACCTGTCTTAAAAGGCCAATCAAATTATTTGCGGTTAGAAATGAGGGGCTCATGATAGAAAGAAATATAAAAATTACCATAAAAACTACTAATGTCGCAAAGCCTTGCATACCAAAAATATATTTAAACGGTTGCCAAATATTTTCAGAGTTTATTTTCCTTACCAAATTACCCTCCCAAATAAATTATAAACAATAATAAGTACTATCCTTTTCTATAAAAAACAGATCATTTCAATCAAAGACTTAATCACTAAAAGATGGTTGTGCCCTTTTATTGACACAACCATCTTTTTAAACAAATGAAAATATGTTCAATGCCCTTATTTTTACACTAAAAATCCATAAGCTTCAAGCCGGCTTTTTCTCTCCATACCTGCATTACCTCGATTACTTCATCAACATTATCACGCCAGACTTCTTGAAATCCTATATCAATTTTCTGACCCGAAATGTTTCCGGCCTTTATTACAGTCGCGGCAACCTCAATAAGATGATTACCATATTGAACTGCACTTTTTCCATACCCAACATCCCAAATAACTCCTCCTCCTTCAGGTGAAAGTGGTTTCTTTAAAAGAGCAAGAATAGGTGGTTCAGCCCCACTCGAAGCATGAACAATATCCAGTCTTCCAGCTTGTTCACAAGCTGCTATACCTCCAAGTGTCGAACTGGCATTTATACCAAAAATGAAGTTAATTTCTGGATGTGACTGAAGATACTGTTCTGTACCAATCATGGCAGGTTCAGTAGACCCTTCAGAATCAACATGGAAAAAAGTTGAATCCGGCATTTTCTCACTCACGACCTCCTTGAAAGCATCCATTTTTTTTTGAGGTTCCGGAATATTCGGGATATCAAGCAATAGTATATTTGGTTTAACCCCAGGTTTGTTCTCTTTCCACCATCTGATAAACATATCTGCAGCAAGGATTCCACCATCCCACTCATCGGTTCCCATTCCCAAATGTTCCCCTTCGACATGATTACCAGTTGTGAATACCCAGATACCCTTATCTTTCAACTCCTTGACAACAGGGATGAGGGCTTTCGAATCTATGGGATACATAACAACTCCATCAATATCCTGATTCATGTACGTTTCAAGAATCTCTAATTCTTTTTCGATCTTACCATAAGGGTCTTTTACAATTACTTCTAAATCAAAACCCTCGATAGGAATCATGGCGCCATCACTTAGTTCCTTCTGAAACACATGCTCCATAGTAAAAGGAATAAAAAGTATCTTTATTTTTCCTTTATCAGGTTTATCACTCGCAGCAAATAGAAACATAGTCGATACTGACAAAACTGCAATTACTAATACAAACTTTTTTAAGATTTTCATAACTTATCTCCTTAATAAATTAGTTTCTTAAAAATACCCCTCCATATGCATTCGCAGCAACACCTCCTTCCCTAATAAACGATGTATTTAAGAGCGCTTAGAACCTCACCCGCTTTAAACCCTGCTTTTCATAATCTTTATCATAAAAGATTTCATGCTTTAGTTCTTTTATTATTAAACCTATCTCAAAATATTTCCAAATGGCTTATCTCATTATGCATCCGGATCATATCTGTAATAGATTTGCCGTCTTCAGTATTTTATAATATCTGATTGATTGATAAATTGATAGTTTTTATCATTTGAGATTCGCCTGCATACGCAAAACGACCCCCAAAAAGGTCCTAATTTGCCCATGAAATAATCACGAATGCTTTTCCCACCAAAAAACGACAGCCTTCTTGCAAGCATCCTACCCGCAATAGAACCTTCTGTCAAGGATAAAAAAATGTGAGGTTTCCAGGGGATTTCTGAAAATGCGTAAAACGAAGCAGCATTTTCGCGCAGCATACTTGCCGGATAAAAGGACACATTTGCGGCTTATTCAACTTTTTCGGTCTTAAAAAATCTGTACAGCGCAGGAAAAATCCAGAGCGATAAAAGCAGCGAACTGAACAAACCGCAGAATATTACACCTGTCAGGATCTTGAAAAAATACGTGGAAGTCGCGAGAAAAAATACAGGGACCATTGAAAAAGAAGTTGTAAGCACGGTTATCAGCATCAGACGCATCTTCCTCCTGTATCCGATCAAAAGCGCCCTCCGGGTCCCCCGCTTCTGAAACAAAAGAACCTCCTCGAGCAGCAGTACAACGCTGTTTACTGAAAGCCCTGTCAGCATGATCAAAGCGATATGCGCGGGCACAGAGCGTCCGTACCCGGCTGCAAACAGGAACAAAAAACTGCCTGCAAAAATCGAGGGAACCGTTAATATTATGATAAATGGTTTCCTGAAAGATTTGAGAATGATCCCTAAAACAACATACACAAGAAAAAGGGCGACAAATATTGTAAACAGCAAACGAGATCTGCTTTTCCTTCTCTCAAGGATCTTTTCATCAAGCTCGTAATAAAAATCCCGCTCAAACTTTACTTTTTTAAGAAAATCACGCGTGCGGTTAATGATCACATCTTCCGAAACGCCCTCATACATTATATCAACAGATATGTATCTCTTCCCGTTTTTCCTCGCTATTGTACCGCGGCTTTCTGAAAAGCTGAGTGACGTAAACTCACCAAGCCTGATGTATTTGGGTCCTGGTAACCCTGCGGGTCCTGATGACATCGCGGTCATAGGAACCATGATAGAAAGAATTTCATCTTTACCTACGCTGTCCAGAGCGATCTTCCCTCTCACATCGAAAACATTCTCGCCGTCGTAGTATTTCATTATTACCGGGTAATAAAATAAGTACCTCAAAAACCTGATAACATCCGATACATTCAAACCGTTGTAAAACATCTTTTCAGTGTCTACGTTCAACCTGATTTCAGGCTGCCCCGGTTTATAACCCTTCAATACCTGCCTGACACCGAAGAACCCGCTGAAACCCGAGGATATGCTGTCAACAAATTCATCTAATTTTTCAAGGTCGTCTCCAAAGAAAAAGAGAGTGAAGGATTTTACCCCGCTTTCGGCTCCTTCCTGAAAATAAACAAACCCGTCATCCCTTCTCAGGTTCGACAGATGCTCCTTCGCCCTCAATACATCCGGTTTTATATTCTTTTGTCCAGGGTGAAATTTAAGGAAAAATGACGCCCTGTTTCCCTCGAGTTTTGATACAAGAGTTGCAGGATGGTTTTTCAGGGCAACAAGGCCGTCAAGGCCAGCAACATAATTTCCTATTTCCACGATCACCTCTTTTTTATACGCTGTGCTGTATCCGGGGTCGAATTCATAGAAAAAATCGAACCTGTTTTCCTTCAGAGGTGATACATCCTCATATTGGAGAGCGGCGAAAAAGTAGAAAAATCCTCCGGTGATCAGGAGAAACGCGCCGAATGCAAATATTGGACGGGCCATGACCCTCTTGACTATAAACAGCGGCAGGTTTCTCAAACCCTTGTTTGTCTGTGCTGTATATTCAAATATTCTTGATTTTGAAAAAAAACTTTTTACAAACGCCGGGATAAAATAGATCGAAATAAAGTATGACATTACCAGCATCACTGAAACCGAGAGCGCGAAATCCGCATAAAGCGAAACCTTGCTTCTATCAATGTAAAAAAGAGGTATAAAAACGATAACCGTTGTAAGGGTTGCCGATAGTACGGGCTTGTTAACCGCGGCCATTGAATGCCCCAGGGCATCCCCAATTGTTTTAGTCCTGAGGTTTTCCCTTACAGATTCAAGCATTATCACTGTATTGTCAACACATGCGCCTGTTCCGACGATTATACCTGCCAGTGTCATGATATTGAGGCTTCTTGAAAATAATTTCAAAAACAAAAGGGTCCCTGTGTAACAGAGAGGGATCGTTACGATGATCAAAAAAGCGATAGAAAATTTTCTGTAAAACATAAGCACTATGATGAAAATACACAGGACAGCAGCTGCCACACCTATTTCCAGCTGCCTCAAAAGGTCCTTGAAGCCCTCTGTCTGGTTGTATACATACCGGTATGAAAAAAGATCGTCCCATTTTTCCAGGACCCGGCTTACACCGCTGTCGATTTCAAGAATGTTCGAAAAATCTTTTTTAAACACGTACACAGCCAGGGCTGGTTTGTTGTCAATCAGGGAAACTCTTTCATCTTCTCTAATTTGTTTATGAACGGAAAATATGTCCTTTCCCGCGACGAGGT